>CAYTEX010000019.1:0-11397 GCA_964437015.1 uncultured Clostridium sp.
CGCACGCCAATTTTCAAGACTGGTGCCATAAACCAACTCGACCACCTCTCCATATCATTAGACCTTGTATATAATAACACAGGTTTTAGCACTTTGTCAATAGTTAAATTTAAGTTTTTTAATTTTTTATTAAATTTAAAATTCTTTCCAAATCGTCATTATTTGTATAATTTATAATTATTTTTCCAGCTCTTTTTCCAGCATCAACTTTTACTTTGGTTCCAAAAAATCCCTGAAAAGTGTCTTCTATATCTTTATATACATAGTCGTATTTTCTGGCAATATTAGTGTTGTTTTTTTGATGATGAGCCTTTTTTTCTGCAATTCTAACTGTCTCTCCTTTTTCAATTATTCTAAGCGCTGTATTTAATTGCTCTTTGGGTTCATGTATTGCAAGTAATGCTTTACAATGACCTTCGCTTAACTTGCCTTGTTTAGCTAAGTCTAGTACTTCTGGGCACAAATTCAAAACTCTAACAGAATTTGCAATTGCACTTCTGCTTTTTCCAAGTACTTTTGCAATTTCTTCTTGAGTTAATTTATAATCATCCATTAAAGCTCTTATTCCTGCAGCCTTTTCAAAGGCATTTAAATCCTCTCTTTGCATATTTTCTATTAATGAAATTTGTTGATTTTTCTTTTCATCATTTTCTCTAATTATTACTGGTATTTCTTTCAAACCTGCTTTTTTTGCTGCTCTCCATCTTCTTTCTCCTGCTATTATAGAAAAAAATCCTTCTTTTTCTGTTACAACTATTGGTTGGATTATTCCATACATTTTAATTGACTCAGCAAGTTCTGAAAGTGCTTCTTCATCAAATTGCTTTCTTGCCTGATCTCTATTTGGTTCTATTTCTGTTATCTTTAATGTTCTTAATGTATCATTTTCCCTTGGTTTCTCTTCTTCTGCTATTGGCATTGAAAATAATGCATCTAATCCTTTTCCTAATCCTGTCATTTTTGCCATTTTTCTTTCCTCCTTCTACCCTCTCATTCTTGCTTTTTGCTCAAGTTCATTATATTTTAGAAATTCTCTTGTGAATTTTTCATAGCTTCTTGCACCTTTTGATTTTGGATCATACACTGATATTGGCATACCATAACTTGGTGCTTCACTAACTCTAACATTTCTAGGTATTACTGTTTTATACACTTTATTTTGAAAAAACTTTTTTACCTCTCTTACAACCTGGTTTGCTAAATTTGTTCTAATGTCATACATTGTAAGCAAAGCTCCTTCTATATACAAATTTTTGTTTAGATGTTTTCTTACTAGTTCAACTGTATTTAAAAGTTGTCCCAAACCCTCTAACGCGAAATATTCACATTGAACTGGTATTAATACACTATCTGATGCAGTAAATGCGTTTAATGTAATTAGCCCAAGAGATGGTGGACAATCTATTATTACATAGTCATACTCATCTTTAACTGAATCCAATTTTTCCTTCATTCGTTGTTCTCTAGACATCATTGAAACAAGCTGTACTTCAGCTCCTGCTAGATTTATGTTTGAAGGAGAGATATCCAAATTTTTTATTGGTGTTTTTTGTATTATATCTCTTATTGGTGTATCTGTTATTAACAAATCATAAGTTGAAAATTCCACTTCTTTTTCTATACCTAAAGCACTTGTTGCATTTCCTTGTGGGTCAGTATCTATTAATAGTACTTTCTTGTTCTTTTTGGCTAGAAGTGCACATAAATTAACTGCTGTTGTTGTCTTTCCAACTCCACCCTTTTGGTTTGCTACTGATATTACTTTTCCCAAATTGCTCCCTCCATTACTTCATATTTTTCAATATATTTATAATATACAAATATAAAAAAATTGTCAATATTTTTTTCACAAATTAGTAATTACAAAGTTACAATTCACTAGAATTTATATTTATATAAGATAAAATATATTAATTTTCGAAAAAAGCGCATTGAAAGTAATTGAGTTAGAACTTCTAAAAAGTTTTTTGGAAAATGTTCGCGCCGAACGTTAGTGAGGGCTAAGTGAAAGGGTGCCAAAAAATTTTTGTAGAAGTTCTTCGAAAATTAGCTTGAACGAGCATTTTTGAGAAAATTAATATATTTTATCTCATATGTTGAATATGATACATAGTGAACTTTAATTTTATAAATTAGTATTAAAAAATTTTCAAAAAGTATTCGACAAAATTCGACAAAAAATAACACACTATTCCTGCGGGTGTTCGTGTTCCACGAAATTGTTCCACAAATGTTGATATTTGTAATCTTCTATTTTGATACAATACAAACTTTCATTTCAGTGGAACAATTATATTTTTTATGTACTTAGTTCCGTTTTTACAAGTTAAATTTTTTAAAATCATTATATTTTATATATTGGTTCTTTAGCTGGTAACCCAGCTTTTCTTGGATACTTTTTAGGTGTATATTGAACTTTTTTTGCAATAACAATATTTCTTTTTATATCAGAATCTGGCAAACAAAACTCATCTTTTAAAGTAATCTCTCCTCCAAGTTCTTTAATTGCAAATTTTGCATTTTTAAGTTCTTCTTCTACATCAGTACCTTTCATACAAATCATTTTGCCTCCTATTTTTACAAAAGGTACTAAATATTCAGAAAGAGTAGTTAAGTTGGCAACAGCTCTTGCTATTGCTATATCATATTTTTCTCTAAACAGCATATCTTTTCCACAATCTTCGGACCTAGAGTGGATAGTTTCTACATTTTTTAAATCTAATTCTCTTATTACCTCATTTAAAAAATTAATTCTTTTATTTAAAGAATCCAAAAGTGTAATTTGAGTATTTGGCATCATAATTGCAATTGGAATTCCAGGAAAACCAGCTCCAGTTCCAACATCTATTATTTTATCTGTTTGATTGATATGTTTTAATACCGTAAGAGAATCTATAAAATGTTTTAATATAACTTCATTTTCTTCTGTAATTGCTGTTAAGTTTATTTTCTCATTCCATTCTTGTAAAAGCTTCATATATTTATAAAATTTTTCTGTTTGTTCATTGTTTATCTCGATATTTATAACTTTAGCTAATTTTATTAATTTACTTTTAAAGTTTTCCATATTTTTTAACATCCCCTTATTTACTTTGTAAATATATCAAAAGCACATTTATATCTGCAGGAGAAACCCCTGAAATTCTTGATGCTTGTCCGATTGAAGTTGGTTTTACTTTATTAAGTTTTTGTCTAGCTTCAATTCTTAAACCTTTTATTTCTTCATAATTAATATCTTCTGATAGTTTTTTGTTTTCCATTTTCTCAAATTTTTCTACTTGTTCTTCTTCCATTTTAATATAGCCTTCATATTTAACTTGAATCTCTACCTCTTCTTTTACTGCTAATTCTAACTCAGGTCTTTCTTCATCTATTTCTTCTAAATCCTTATATGTAAGTTCTGTCCTTTTTAGAAGTTCTGACATTTTTGAACCTGTTTGTAGGCGAGTTGTTCCATGTTCTTCTAAAAATCTATTTACTTTCTCTGTTGGTTTTACTATAGTTTCTTTTAGTCTTTTTATTTCTTTTTCAATATTTTCTTTTTTATTTAAAAATCTTTCATATCTTTCATCTGAAATAAGACCCACGTCATGTCCTATTTTAGTTAATCTTAAATCTGCATTATCTTGCCTTAATAGCAATCTATATTCTGCACGTGATGTCATCATTCTATATGGTTCATTTGTTCCTTTTGTAACAATGTCATCAATTAAAACTCCTATATATCCTTGGGTTCTGTCTAATATAATTGGTTCTTTTCCTTTTATTTTTTGCGTTGCATTTATTCCAGCAATTAAGCCTTGGCATGCTGCTTCTTCATATCCTGATGTTCCATTAGTTTGCCCAGCAAAGAATAATCCATTTATAGTTTTATATTCTAATGATAATTTTAATTCTGATGGATCTATACAATCATATTCTATTGCATAAGCTGGTCTTGTGAATTCACAGTGCTCCAATCCTGGTAAAGTTCTATACATCGCTATTTGAACATCTTCAGGAAGTGATGAGCTCATTCCTTGTGCATACATTTCATCTGTATCTAATCCTATTGGCTCAATAAAAATTTGATGTCTTTTTTTATCTGCAAATCTGACAACTTTATCTTCTATAGATGGGCAATATCTTGGTCCTGTTCCCTCTATAACTCCTGCATATAGTGGTGATCTATGTAAATTTGCTCTAATTATTTTATGTGTTTCTTCATTTGTATATGTTAAATAACAGTCTTGTTGTTCAAACTCTTTTATTTCATCATCTAAAGAAAATGGAACTATATTTTCATCACCTTTTTGAACCTCCATTTTTGAAAAGTCTATACTTTTTCTATTTATTCTAGCAGGTGTTCCTGTTTTAAATCTAACTATTTTTACTCCTAAGTCTTTTAAACATTCTGATAATTTATTTGAAGGAAAAACTCCATCTGGTCCACTTTCTTTCGAAAATTCTCCAATAAAAATTTTTCCTTTTAAATATGTTCCTGTTGAAACAATAACTGCTTTTACATTATATATTGCTCCAACATCTGTTTCTATAGATTTTACTTTCCCATCTTCTACATTTATTTTTGTAATTTCTGCTTGTTTTAGTTCTAAGTTTTCTTGTCTTTCCAAAGTATGTTTCATTTCCATTTGATATCTTTTTCTATCAGCTTGTGCTCTTAAAGAATGTACAGCTGGTCCTTTAGATGTGTTTAACATTTTTATTTGTATCATTGTTTTATCTATGTTTTTTCCCATTTCTCCACCTAAAGCATCAATTTCTCTTACCAAATGTCCTTTTGAACTTCCTCCTATATGAGGATTACATGGCATATTAGCAACCGCTTCTAAACTTATTGAAAAAATAAGTGTTTTCATTCCCATTCTTGCTGCTGCTAAACCTGCTTCACAACCAGCATGTCCAGCTCCAATTACTGCTACATCATAATCTCCTGCATAATAACTCATTTTTTTATTTTCCTTCCTTATTGTTTTTCTTTATTTTCTCTTATTTTTCATTTTCATTTTCTTGTGGAACAAGAAAATTTGTTCTATTTGCCTAAACAAAATCTTGCAAAGATTTCATTAATTATTTCTTCACTAGCAAGATCTCCTGTTATTTCCCCAAGATTTGCCAAAACATCTTTTATAGATATTGCCACTATATCAACTGGCATATTTTTATCAATACTTTCTTCTGCCTTATTTATATTTTCTATTGCTTTCTTTATAATATTTTTATGTCTTTCATTAGTAATTACAATCTCGTTATCTAAATTTATTTCATTAAAATTGAACATTTGTGAAATTTTTTGATATATATCTTCAATTCCCTCTTTTTTTAATGCAGATATTTTTACAACATTTTTAAAGCTTGAAATTAAATCTGTATCTTTATCTACAAATGTTTTTAAATCTATTTTGTTTAAAATAATAATTGTCTTTTTAGGTTCTACCATTTTTAAAATCTCTTTATCTTCACTATTTAATTCTTTGCTACTATCTATTATTACTATACATAGGTCTGCTTCTTTTGCTATTTTTTTAGATTTTTCAATCCCTATTTTCTCAACTTCATTTTCTGTTTTTCTTATTCCTGCAGTATCTATTAACTTTAATGGTATTCCATTTATATTTACAAACTCTTCTATGGTATCTCTTGTCGTTCCTTCAATTTCCGTTACAATCGCCCTATCTTCCTTTAAAATTGCATTTAGTAAAGACGATTTTCCAGCATTTGGTCTTCCTATAATTGCAGTTTTTATACCTTCTTTTATTATTTTACCGTTGTCAAAAGATTTTAATAATTTTTCAAATTCTGCTTTTATTTGTATCAATTTTTCTTTTATTTCTTTATCTAGCATTTCTTCTACATCATATTCTGGATAATCAATAGATACTTCTATGTTTGTCATTATCTCTAATATTTTTTCTTTTATTTTATTTATTTCTTGAGTCAAGTATCCTTCTAACTGTTTTATTCCTTCTTTAGCTTCCCTATTTGATTTTGCATTTATAATATCTATTACAGCTTCTGCTTGAGATAAATCAATTCTTCCATTTAAAAATGCTCTTTTGGTAAATTCACCTGGTTCAGCAAGCTCTGCCCCATTTTCTAAACAAAGTTCTAATATTTCTCTCATTATAACAATTCCACCATGAGAGTTTATTTCACACATATTTTCTGTTGTATAGCTATGTGGTGTTTTAAAATATGATACAAGTACTTCGTCAACAATTTTATCTTTATTTTTTATTTGACCATATTTCATAGTATATCCTTTGATATCATCAATATCACAAGGATTTTTTGCAAAAAATATTTTGTCTAAAATTTCAAAACATTTTTCACCACTCATTCTTATTATTCCAATTCCTCCAATTCCAGGAGCCGTAGAGATAGACGCTATTGTACTCATAAAAAATTTCTCCTTTTTTAATTTAAACTTAAAAAGTCAAAATCCCTTTAATCTTATATTATAGATTAAAATCGGAACTTTGACTTCTGATTTTATATTATTTAATTTTATTTTAAACTAATTACAACTCTTCTTCTTGGTTCTTCACCAATACTTTCTGTTTTAACTGTTTTTGAATCTTGTAATGCAGAATGAATTATTTTTCTTTCATATGCTTGCATTGGCTCTAAAGTTGTTGATTTTTTTGTTCTTTCAACTGTTCTTGCAATTCTTATTGCTAGATCATGGAGTGTTTTTTCTCTCTTTTCTTTATATCCTTCTATATCAAGCCATATTCTTATTTTTTCATCTATATTTTTATTTGCTACAGAAGATAATATTGTTTGAAATGAATATAGTGTTTCTCCTCTATAACCGATAAGAAATCCTGCTTCATCACCTTTTAAATATACTTCTAATCCTGTTGTAGTTTTGTTTACTTCATATTTAATGTTATTTCCTACTTTACCAAGAAATTTATCTAAAAATTTATTAACATTTTTTTCTGCCATTTCTATTTTTTCTGGTGAAATTTCTTTTATTTCTTTTTTTATAAAAGTATTTTCCTTATTTTTTTTAAGCTCTTTTTCATCTTTTAATGTTAGTTCTACTTTTACAACTCTAGGAGCTAAAATACTGAAGAAACTCTTCTTTTCAGCTTCTAAAACCTTAACATTAACCATATCCTGTGTTACCTTTAATATTTTTAGGCCATTTTCAATCGCTTCATTTGTAGTATTTCCCTCTGATATTACACTATTATTAGGCATTTTTTGCCTCCTTTTTATTCTTTTATTATTTTATTTAGCACTAATCTTTCAAAAATCATTAATATATTATTCATAAGCCAGTATAAAGCAAGTCCAAGTGGAGCAACCATTGCAATAGAAATCGACATAATTGGCATAAACCATGCCATTTTTTTATTTGTATCTTCCATTGCTTCGTTTAGATCTTGTGCTTTCTTCTCTTCTTCTTTTTCCTCTTTTTCTGATCCATCACTTATAAGTTTTTCTTGATTTTTCTTTTTGTTTGTCATATTTGTTGATAGTCTTATTGATATAAATGATGATATTACATATAAAATTGGAATAATCAATGCTTTTATATTCCTTAAATCTTCTGTTGGAACTTTGCTTAAATCTATTCCTAATAAATTCATATTAATGTATAATTCATCTTTATATTCATTTATATCAAAATCTTTATTGTTTATTTCATTTTGTTTGTTTTCATTTATGCTTTCTTCATTATTTTCATTTTGACTGTCTTGTTCGTTTTGTTCTTCTTCTTTTATTTCTTCTGAACTTTCTTGTTCTTCTTTACTTACGGTTTCTTCATTTTGAAGCTTATTTATATAATTAATAACAGCTATTTCTTTATAATTACTTGTACCTCCATTTTCCTGTACAGCAGCAATTGATTTTTCAATTATTTGTTTGTCTACTTTTTTCATATAGGTTAGTGGAGATCTTACTAAATAAAAAACAGAAAATAATAGAATTATTTGAATTATTGCACTAAAACAACCTGAAAATGGACTCATTTTTTCTCTTTTATATAATTCCATTACCTCTTGATTCATTTTTTCTTGGTCATTTTTATATTTGAATTGAATTTGTTTCATTTCTTCATTAAGTTTTTGGCTTTTTTTCATTGTCTTTTGTTGTGAAATTGAAATAGGAATCATTATTATTTTTACTAATACAGAAAATAAGATAATTGCTATTCCGTAATTTCCGACAAAACCATATAAGAAATTAAGTACATATCCAAATAAATTTGCAAAAAACGCTATCATAAAATCCTCCTTTATTATTATTTTAGAGGGTCATATCCCCCTTTTGAAAAAGGATTACATCTAATAATTCTGGCTAATCCTATACCCGTTCCTTTTATAACTCCATATTTTTCAATAGCTTGTTTGGTATATTCTGAACAAGTCGGATAATATTTACACCTTATATTTTTACTTTCAAGCAACTTTGATATGTTTTTTTGATACCAATTTATCATTTTTATAAAAATCTTTTTCATTTTTTTTCCATTACTATAAGTTCTGTTTCTTCAAATATTTTACTCATATCTGACTTTATGTTTTCAAAAGTTAGCTCTTTTGTTTTACAGTGATCATTAATTAAAAAAACAAAGCTATATCCCCTACTTAATGAACTCTCCATACTTTTATAACTTTCTCTTAAAAATCTTTTTATCTTATTTCTTTGGACTGCCTTTCCGTACTTTTGTACTTATAGCCAGTCCTAAAAAATTGATATCTTTGTTGTTTTTTAATATGAATGTCTTTAAATAGGTTCCATAATACTTATTCCCTTTTGTTAAAACCCTTTTAAACTCATAGTTTTTCTTTAACATTTTTGTTGTTTTAATTTTTACTCACATCCTTACGCACACAAAGTTTTTCTTCCTTTTGCACGTCTTGCTTTTAAAACATTTCTTCCTGATTTTGTTGACATTCTAGAAAAAAATCCATGTACTTTTTTATTTTGTCTTTTTTTGGGTTGATATGTTCTTTTCATTTATTTACACCTCCTAGTAAATCTTTAATAAGTTTAAACTACTCTTTTATTAGTTTATATTTTATTTATAAGCTTTTATTTTTATAAAACATAAGCGCAAATATTATATTCCAAAAACTAAAAAAAGTCAATAAATTTTAGAAAAAAATTTCAAACTCTTAGGGAAATAGAAAAATTTTTACTATTTTTTAATTTTTTGTTGCATTTTTAAAAAAAATGTTGTATAACAATTTTATCGAGATAAAATTGTAAAAAAATTAGAAACTTTTATAAAGTTATTCACAGGTTATCCACATACTGTGAACATTTCACAAATGATAATTTTTCAGATATTTTTTATTTGCCATAATTCTTCTAAGTGTTTCGCATACTTGTTTTCAGGCTATAAAAACATGTTCGTAAAAAATTGTTTATGTGACAAAATTATTACAAACTTATCAACAAGTGTGGATAATTTTGTGGATAACTTTTTAAAGCTTTTTTTTATGTATATTAAACATAATTTGTTTCAAATTTAATTTAAACGAAAGGAGATGTATTATGGATTATGAATTAAATAAAGAAGAATTAATGGAAAAAATAAAGACATTATTAGTTCCTGAAATTTCACCGATTTCTTTTAATACTTATATAAATCCTTTAAAAATCGAAAGTATTACTGGAAATAATATTGTTTTTTTATGTAAGGGTGTGTTTATTAAGGATATGCTAGAAAATAGATTTGCTCCTTTGATATTATCAACCATAAGCTACATCACAAATAGAGACTTCACTTTTTCGGTACACGATATTGAAAGTGATGATAAATCTCAAAAAGAACCCGATTCACCTGTAGAATCATCAGCTCCAAATATAGATACAAACAATATAGATTTTAACAATGTAAAAATAATCCATCCTCAAAAACCAGAAGAAGACTCTACTTATTCTAAAAATAATTTAAATCCAAAATACACATTTGACACTTTTGTAGTAGGAAACAATAACCGTTTTGCTCATGCTGCAGCATTAGCTGTTGGAGATAATCCCGCCAAAACATATAATCCTCTTTTTATTTATGGTGGTGTAGGACTTGGAAAAACTCACTTAATGCAAGCTGTTGGTAATAGACTTCTTCAAAATAACCCATCAATGAATATTGTTTATGTAACATCAGAACAATTTACAAATCATTTAATAAATTCTATAAAAGATGGAAAAAATGACCCTTTTAGAAATAAGTATCGTAATACAGATGCTCTTTTAATTGATGATATACAATTTATAGCAAAAAAAGAAAGGGTTCAAGAAGAATTTTTCCACACATTTAATACACTATATGAGAGTGGTAAGCAGATAATTTTAACAAGTGATAAGCCTCCTCGTGATATTCCTTTTTTAGAAGATAGACTAAAATCAAGATTTGAATGGGGACTACTTGCTGATATTTCAAATCCGGATTATGAAACACGTGTTGCAATTTTAAGAAAAAAAGCATTAGATGAAAATATAATTATAGATGATAATATTTTAGCTGACATAGCAACAAAAATAGATTCTAACATACGTGAATTAGAAGGTGTTTTCAATAAAATTGTTGCTAGAGCATCACTAACTCATAGTCCAATAACTATAGAATTAGCCGAAAATGTTATAAATGAATTTATATACAAAAAAGAAAAAGTAATCTCTTCTGACTATATTCAAGAAACTGTTTCTAAATATTTTAGTATAGATAAAAAAGAATTAGCAGGAGATAAACGCTCAAATGATATTGCATTTCCTAGACAAATTGCTATGTTTTTATGCAGAGAAGTTGCTAATATGAGTTTTCCTCAAATAGGACAAGATTTCGGGAACAGAGATCATTCAACAGTAATGCATGCTTATAAAAAAATAAATAAAGAAATAAAAGAAAAAACAAATACAAAGTTAATTGTGGAAAGTGTTAAAAATATAATTTTAAAAGTTGAAGACTAAATTTTATCTAAAACCAAAAACTTTATGATTATTTTTATAAATTTTTGTTTGTAAAACATTTCTTTTTTTTATATAATTTCTTTTTGTTCTTACGGAAGAGCTTGATTGGTTTTCCACAGGCTCTTTGTGAATAACCTGTTTACAAACTGTTTATAACTAAAAATCCACATAAAAATGTGAATACTGTGGATAATATCCCCAACTTTTCCACAGAGTTATCCATACATTTTTTTCTACGGATACCAACAAAAAAAAGTGTTTTCCACATTTTCCACAATACCTACTACTACTACTACTAAATATATTTATTTTATATTATAATAAAAAAGAAAGGATGATAAAAATGAATTTTGTATGCTATAGAGATAAAATTTTAAAAGCCCTTAATTC
This sequence comes from uncultured Clostridium sp., assembly GCA_964437015.1. GTDB lineage: Bacteria > Bacillota > Clostridia > TANB77 > CAG-508 > CAG-269. The sequence continues at coordinate 11,326 of CAYTEX010000019.1, forward strand.
CGTAGTTAAAGGAGTTGCTTCTAAAACAACAATGCCTATATTAGAAGGTATACTTATACAAACTAATGATAA
>CAYTEX010000020.1:0-10680 GCA_964437015.1 uncultured Clostridium sp.
TAGATATATCACAACTAGAAGAAAGATTTGCAAGACCGCTTGCTCAACAAATTTTGCTTTCTTGGATTTGGGAAAAATTTGTTAAGAAAAATAGTGAAGATAGAAAAAAAGCGAAACAAAAAAGAGTTATAGTTGATGAGGCATGGATGTTACTTCCTTTCCCAGAAGCTGTTGACTTCTTAAACAAAATGGCTAGACGTGCAAGAAAAAGAAATGTTTCACTTGCAATTATTTCACAAAGATTCCAAGATTTCTATGAAAAACCAGAGGCACAAGCAGTATTAACGTCATCTGATACAAAGTTGTTTTTAGCACAAGATAAATCTGAAATAGCATTATTACAAGAAGTATTTAAGCTAAGTTCTGGAGAGGCTTCATATCTAGTTACTTGCACTAGAGGTGAGGGGCTACTTAAAGTAGGAAGTGAAACGGCTATTTTACAAATCACGCCAACAGAAAAAGAATTCCAGTTTGTTGAAACTAACTTAAATAAATTGGCAAAAAATTCAAAGTAAAGAAGTGAATATAAAGACGTCAAATGCCCGTTTTTAATAAATAAGGGGGACAAGGTGAAGAAAAAGGCAATAATAATCTTTTTAAGTCTATTAGTAGTTTTATCTGTATGGGAAAGCAAAGTGTTAGCAGCTACATCTGGAAACGAATCAGTTGGTGACAAAATTTTAAGTTTTTTGGCAGAAAAGGTTAATATTCCAGCTGGAGATATAATTCAAAGTTTTTTAGATGAATTAGGGGCAAATTTAACAGAGGCAGAAGCTGATAAAATATTATATGATAGAACAGAATTAGAAAATTCAGCTAATAGATTTTACAATGAAATAAAAGTAAGTAACTATAAAGAAGCTATAGATTCAAATACATTAAAAGATTTGGATATAGAAAGTAAATCTACAAATAAAAATGGAAAGACTGTGGATATATTTGATAGTAGTGCAAAGATTCCGGTTATTCCAGTAAATATTTTTTCGATGTTTGCAACAGATATGGATCTCTTTGACATAGATTTTATAAGTAGCAATAATAGTAACAATAATAAAATATGGAAGTTCTATAGAAACCTAGTTAGTTCAATTAGTCATGCTATCTTATATATTTGTTCGGCTTTATTAATAGGAATGATAGTTGCTAGAGCAATTATGTTAGTTATATCATCCTATACAAATAATGTAAAGCTTGCAACCAAATCAAAAAAAATGATGGATGATTTTGTACAAGCAATAATATATATCATAGGAGCATATTTAATTATAGCAGTTATGAATAATTTATATAAGTTAATTGTTTCTTTTATTACTAACAATGCAACAATGTTTCCACTTAGGGCTAATGTAGAAAATATATATTCTTTTAATACTAATACAATTAGTAGTCTAAGATACAAAACACAAAATCTAAATATAGGAGCTAAATATGGATATAGTTTTTTATATATATTGCTTGCAATAGTTAATTTTTTATGTTTCTTGGCAATGTTTGCTAGAACTTTTTTACTGGGATTAGTGACTATGATGGCGCCAATTCCTGCAATTACTAAAACATTTGGAGAAGAAACAAAAGAAAGTATTTTTCAGTTTAAAGGTTGGCTAAAATTTTATTCTATTGTGCTTTGGATTCCAATCATTATTATTACAATTATAAGCATATATTATAGATTAGAAATAAAGTAGATTACCAGTAAAGGAGTAAAATTTGAATAAAAAAACAATTGTAGCGGTATTTTTAATAATTTTTATATCTTTTCCTAATGTACCATATGTATATGCAGTCTATGATGCAAATAAAATCACAAAAACACAGATAGGGCTAAAAAGTTCGTATCAATATAGTGAGCAATCAAAAATCAATTCTGATACAGCAACTCTTTATACGAATAACAATGATAATAAGAAAAATATCACAGTTTGTGTAAATGCGGGACATGGAACAAATGGTGGAACTGCTGTAAAAACACCGTGCCACCCAGATGGAACAGCCAAAGTTACAGATGGAACTACTGCAAAAGGAGAAACAGAAGCATATGCAGTTTCAACTGGAATGGATTTTTCAAATGGAACACCTGAAGCGGAAGCAACTTTAGGTGTTGCCTTAAAACTTAAAGAATTACTACTAGAAGATGGCTATAATGTTTTAATGATTAGGGAAGACGATGATATACAGTTAGATAATGTGGCAAGAACAGTTATAGCTAATAACAATGCAGATTGCCATGTTTCTTTGCATTTTGATAATACATCAGGGATAACAGGAGCGTATTATATTGGAGTACCAGAAGATGAAGGATATAGAAAAATGGAACCAGTAGCATCACATTATGAAAAGAGTAATGAGCTAGGGGTATGCCTTATAGGAGGCCTTAGAAGTATGGGAGACATACCAATTAATGGAGAGGAAAATCTTCCACAGGATTTAACCCAAACTTCATATTCAACAATTCCAAGTATGGATATAGAGTTGGGAAATGGTCACTTAGAACCTGGGGATGCGTTATATCAAAGATTAGCAGAGGGAGTATATACTGGAATAGCAAATTTTTTCAACCAAAATCCCAATCTTGCAAATAGCAGCAGTTCAACTAACTCTACAAAAAAGAAAAAGAAAAATATATTCGAAGAATTTTTTGATGCTTTTTTCGAATTATTAGGTGGTGCTGTAGATATTGTTAGAACTGTACTTGGTGATTTACCACAATTGTTAATAGACCTAATACAAACTATTCCATTAGGAACATGGAGAGATTTTAAAATAACATATACATATAATGAACTATTATCAGATGGAGAAAGCGGTGGAAAAAATAGATATACACTAGTAAGTGAAGATGCTACAAGAAGAAATCCTTTTATAGAAATAGATGGTACTGAAGAAGAATTTTCGAGAGATACAGAAATACCTGTAATACCCGCAGACTTATATTGCTTTGCAAATGGAAATGTCAAATTACTAAATACAAATATTTTCGATAAAAAAGAAGATAGGGGAATTTTAACAAATTTTGTAGTTGTAATTGTTAGAGTTATTATATTTTTATCGGCTGCATTTTTAATTGGAATGTTAATATGGCATGGAATAAATATGGTAAGGTCAACAATAACACCAAAAGCAAAAGCTGGACATATGGATGGCTTAAAAGATTTTGCTAAAGCGGTTTTAATGTTAATTGGAAGTATTTTAATTATGGCCATGAGTATTTATTTTATGAAATTATTATTTAAAACTTTCCAAATTGAAGAAACAGACAAACTTCCAATAAAAGTTTACGTTGGTGCTAATGCAAAATATTCTTTTCAAACGAGTGGAATAGGATATATTAGATATATGAGCGAATTAGCAAGTCATGGATTAGCTAATTTAATGCTAAAAATTTTATATACAGTAGTATATATAATCTGTGTTGCGGTTAATTTAGTAACATTAATTATAATGATTGTAAGATATATAATTCTTATGTATTTAACCATATTGGGACCAATTATAGGTACTGCAAGTGCATTACATAAAAAAGATGTTTTGGGATATACATACCAAAAATGGATTACCAGTTATTTAGCATGGACTTCAATTCAACTAATATTGGCACTTGCATACAGATTTATATTGGAGTTATGTATACCAAAAGGATAGGCGGTGTAAAGTGAGAAAGAAAATAGTTGTTTGTTTGTTTATAATATTTTTCATAATTCTATTTAATAATAAAATATATGCAAATAAAATATATGCAGATGAGCCAGATAATTCTACAACATCAAAGAATGATAACCAGGCTGACAATACAGGCAATCAAGGCATAGAGGAAGAAGAAAATTGGTTAATAGACTATATAACATTAGATACTCATGATGTAAATATTAAAGAGATTACTATGAATGGCTCAATTAATACCGTAGATGATTCTACATATCCAGCTTATATGGAATATCTTCAAAATGTATATGGGTGTCAAGAAAAAGATGTTATTTTGCCACCTACTCCATCATCAATCCATCCTACAATGACATTTAAAACAAAAATGTATATATTAGAGCCTGGAGATAAACAAAAAAAATATAAAATACAAATTGGAGGAGCTAAAGCTGATAATAGTGGAAAAACAGGAACAGTAATAGAGGTTAAAGAAGACATATTAATTAATCAATATAAATATGTCAAAGGTAAAGATGAGTGGAATGTTATTTTGTTGGGATCTCCTTGGAAACCAACATATTGGTCTGACTATTCAATATTGATAAAGCAACTATATCTAGATGATGGTAGTGATAAGTCATATGAGGATAAGTTAAATAGAGGAGATGCAGTTAAAACACAAGATGTAACAACAGTTTCAGAAACTATAAATGACGTAAAAGATACTTTAGATGACGTAACCGATATAATTGGAAATTTACATATGAAGCTTTATGAAATTAAACTAATGCCTTTTGATGCAATACAAAGTGTTATAGATATGTTACAAACAGTAAATTATGGAGGAAATAAAAGGTTCTTGCCTTGGAAGATAACGTATCCAGAAGAAGAATTAGTATTTAATAAAATAGTAATTGATAATGATAAAAATCAATATGTAAACTACACAACAGGGAGTGATAATCTTGGAACAAATGGACAGAGAGTAGTGTTTATAGATGAAAATAAATCGGGTTTGAAAACAAACATGGTAAGTGAATGGCTTTTTGGAGCTAAACCTCAGATTCCAGTTATTCCTATAGATATGTATGCTCTTGCTAAGGGAAAAGTAGAAATTTTTGATATAAACTTTCTTACAGGTCAAAATAATAAAGACTTACATCCAGATAATTCTGTATGGCTAATAATAAGGAATTTTATTTCTGCAGTAATACATGTTATTTTGTATTTAGGAGCTTCTATTTTAATAATTATGCTTGTCTTACATGGAATTTCTTTAGTAAAAGAAGCGATAATTGCAGAACGAAGTTCGCCAGAAGAAAGAAAAAAACATATTGGTGGAATACATGAAATGACAATTGCATTTATAAAACTACTTGGATGTGTTTTAATTATGGGAATATGTATTTTTGTAAGTGATGCAGTATTTGAAGACATGAAAGTTACAGATACAATGGAATTGCCAATAAGGGTAAATGTAGGAAGTGGTGCTAAAGATGGTAGTGGAAACCAATATAGTTTTAGTACAAATATTATAGGCTATGTTAGATTTATGGCTAATATTTGTGATCCAGACTATGTCGGATTTAAAGCTCTTTATACATGGGGATATATAATATTAGTTATAATTAATGTAGCTCTCATTTTAGTTATGTTTATTAGACTTCTTGCAATTATTTTGTTATCTTTGGCTGGACCTATAATAGCAGTAGCAGGAGTTTTTAATCGAAAAGAATTATTTGGATTAACTTATCAAGAATGGGCAAAACACTATGCAATATGGGCATCTATACAATTAATATTCGCAATTATATATAGAATACTACTAAATGTTTGTTTTCCAAATTAAGGGGGTGCAAGGTGAGAAAAAAAATTGTTGTTGGTTTGATAATTATATTAATTAGTATGGCTTTATATAATAAAAAAATATATGCGATAATAGGTGATGTGAGCACAGATGACATAAAATTATGTACCATTACACATGTTAGAGATAATAATGGTGGAGATAAGCTCGTTGTTGATACAGATGAAAAAAACGAAAAATTAGAAGAGCTTAAAAAATATGGATATCAAGGAGACAATATATTATATGGTGACAATTCAATGAAATTTGTGACAAAAATACATAAACTTGCAGATAAAACTGCATTTTTCGAATATAAAATACAAATCGGAGGTGAAATACCTGATGGAAAAACAGGAATAATAAAATATGTTAGTGAAGAAGACTTAATTAATAAGTATGGATATGATAAAAATGAAGATTCATGGCCCGTTGTTTTAATAGGAGGAGCTCAAAAGGACTCTGTTCCAACGGGAGAGCTATCAGGGATTGCTGTAGTAGCTAAAAAGGTTTATGCGGGAGATGATTATGAGAAAGGCTTACAAATAACTACAGATAGTGAAAAAGAAGTAGAAAGTACGGATATACTTAGAGCTTCAGAAGTTGGAGGTATTCTAAAGAATGCTTTAAATGACGTATTAGCAAAGCTTTTCATAATGCTAATTGAATTTATTAGAGCCTTATACGGGGATGGACCACAGATGCTGTTAAACACAATACAAACATCTCAATATGAGACAGGAATTTCTAAATTTTTGCCATGGAAAATAACTTACTCAGCAGATGATTACTTAAATTCAATAAATAAAAATCAGTACGTAATGGTCAGTACAGATGGTTCAAACACAGGAAGTAAAGCAGAAGTAATAAAAGAAGTTTCGGCAAGTGAAAATGAATTTGACAAGGATACAGAAATTCCAGTAATACCTGTTGAGGTATATACGCTATCGGTTGGACAAATAAGTGCCCTCGATATAAACTTTCTTACAGGCCAAAATAATACTGAATTACATAGTCCAGACTCTGTTTGGATTAAACTAAGAAATTTAGCTTCAGGAATAATACATTTTACGATATATATTGGAGCAGCATTTTTAATTGCAACTCTAATATGGCATGGAATATGTATTGTTAGAACCACACTTACACCAGAAGCTGAAAAAAAACATAAAGATGGAATACATAACTTTGCAATTGCAGTGGCAATGTTGGTAGGATCAATAATTATTATGGCAGTATGTATTTTTTTCTCAAAGATTGTCTTCGAAGATATGGAAGTTGCGTCGACAAAGGAATTGCCAATTAGAATTGTTTTAACAGATAATGGAAGTACTATATATAGCTTTAGCACAAATGTTACAGGATATGCAAGATATATGTCAGAAACGCAAAATACAAGCTTAATTGTCCAAAAATTAAAATATACAGTTGTGTACATAATTTGTGTTTGGCTAAATATTATATCGGTATTAATTATGATTATAAGGCTGGTAGCGATTATAGTATTATCGGTTACAGGACCAATAATTGCAGTATCATATGCTGTGAAAAAAAGTGGAGATACAAATGAGTCATATAAAACTTGGGCTATGCATTATGCTTTATGGTCATCAATACAATTAATATTCGGAATAGCATACAGAATTATTTTAGAAGTAGCTTTTTAAAATGGAGGATATTTAAATGAATTTATTAATAGTAATTTTAATTGAACTTGGAGCTGTCGCAGGAACAGGATTTTTAGCATATAGAATGATTAGTAAAGCTGTTGGACAAGCAAAACAAGCAATTATTCAAGATGTTGCACTTAAGGCTTTAGAGGCAAAAACAGGAATTAGTTCAAATACTGTAAAAAGTTTAGTTGGAGAAAAACCAATGGCATCTGATCCTGGAACTGCAATTGGAGGTATAGCAAATGCTGTCGCTGGAAATGGAAATTTGGCTTCAAAACTTGCAGGTCAATTAGTGGGAAAAATGCCAAGGCCTGTTAGATTTGCAGCAGGTGGTATTATGACAGGAATAGGAGCAACAGCAGCAGTTGGAGAAGCTTTAGGAAAACCAGTATTAAGAAAAATTAGTCCTCATGCAACCAAAATTGCAAATGGAGCTAAATTAAGATTTACAAATTCAAAAGTTGGTCAAAAACTTATTGAAGGTAGAGACAAGTTGAAAACTAAAGTAAATTCTGTTAAAACCGGAATAAATGAATTTGGAGATGGAATAAAAAAAGGATTAAATACCATAGGAGACGGAATAAGAAACTCTAAAGTTATTAGAGGAGCTGTTGGAGGAATAAGATATGCAAAGAAGATTAAAAATGATGCATCAGAAGCTTTAGCAGATACATGGGGATATAGAAATCTTATGAAACCTGGAGAGAAACTTATTGCAGATGCTGTTAAATTAAGACATGGAGGAGCTTTAAGAATAGTAGATCAACCTGCAAGAGATCCGCTATTAACAAACTTAAATTCAAGAGGTAAAGAAAGAGAAAAAATGCATACTCTAGGAGAATTAACTAAGGCGGAAGCGATAGAGAAGAAAGCTCCAGAAAAATACAAAAGCGAAAGTTTAAGAGAATTCATAAAAGCAAAAAAAGAGGGAAACCAAAAAATTACTGGTTCATATTATGCAAAGCAATATGCAGAAGCAGCAGAAGAACTTGGAAAACAAGAAAACAGCTCACAAACAATGTTAAAACAAAGAATGATGCTAGATTTAATTAGAAATACTTCAAAAAATATGGACAAAGATACATTATTAAATGCTACTAATACAATGTATTCAAACTATTTAGAAAAACAAAATAGCGGAATGGAAGAAGCTCGTAAAGCTGCTGAAGAAAATTATGATAAAGTAGCATTAGAAACGGTTAGTAATTTCTTTGGAAAACATGCTAAGAAAAGTACGGCTTTAGGGGATAGACTAGATGAGTATATAAAGACAACCTATGATCCTAAAGACGGTGAAAAAAAGCAAATAAGAGAAGAAACTTGGGCAGAAATTGCAAGTAACTTAGATGGAAAAGTAGCTAGAACAATTCTTACAAATGAAGAAAGAGAAAAAATAAAAACAGAAATTAGTAATAAACAAGAACACAATGTACAATTAGAAGCAATAAAAATTGAAAATGAACAAGTTAAAAACTATAGAGCAGAACATGGAGGAACTCTGCAAGAAGCACGTGTACAAGTTGAAAAACAAAATACTGAAAGTAATTACAAACAAGCATTAGAAGATGCAATTAAATCAATGAATTTAAATGCAACATCAAATATAAATACATCAGTTGAAAGTAGTCAAAATAATACGAACAATACGAATAATACAAATAATACAAACGATACAGTAACAAATCAACAGATTGTACAACAAACAACGATAAATCAACAGATATCTTCAGAAAATCAAGCACAAGCTACAGGACAACAAGTTCAGCAAGTATCTGCTGGAACAGAACCTACAGAGCAACAGGCTCGACAAGTATCTGCAGGAACACAATCTACAGAACAGCAGGTTCAGCAAGTATCTGCTGGAACACAATATACAGAACAACAAGTTCAGCAAGTATCTGCTGGAACGCAAACTCAAGTATCTGATGGAACACAAACTACAGAGCAAGTGGTTCAGCAATTTGTTGAATCATATGAAATTCCGAGAGAAACTAGTGCGCTATCAGTAAATGAAAATAGAACTATAGAAAGAACAAGAGAAAGAATAGTAGAAACACCAGGATCGAATCCAACGAATGATGCTAATAGTGCAAATATATTAAAAGAGCAAGAGGAACGTATGGTAGGTAAAATAGCTAATGAGGTAACCAATCAACTAGGAGAAAAAATAGTACCATTTACAAATGCTATAGAGAAGTCATATGCATGGTTAGATAAATTAGGAAATGGTGATTTAAATAAAGGAATAGAAAAAATGGCTAAAGCTGTAGAAAAAATAAATGGAAATAACGAAAATGAAGATATAAATATTAAGATGAACAAAGCAATGGAAAAAATGTTTAAAGATATGGGTGGCGGAAATGTTGAAAATGGAGCTAAATATTTAAGACAGGCAATTGAAAATTTAAATAAAGGTAATAGAGATTCAATTGCTAATACAGAATATGATGATGAAATAATTTATTCAATAGCTGAGAGTATTAAGGAGTATCAAAATAAAGGATATATTTCAGCCGGAAGTAATTTAGGATCTCCTTCAGCAAAAAGCAGAAGAGGAAGAAAACCAAGAACTACTAATAGACGAATAGCAGTATAAAGGGGAGACTGTATATGGGAAAAATAATGAGAAAATCAATAGTGATATCAATAGCAGGTGCAGTGACTTGGGTTGTAGTTATATGTTTGATTGCTATGTTTGCTATGGATAGTGCAGAAATAATTGATTTGGATGATGCTTTTTTTGGTGTAGGTTCAACAGCAAAATCATATGGTGTTAATTCTCCTACTGTAAATGGAATGCTAAAAGCTTGCCAAGAAATAGCAAATTACTACGCTGAACATCACTATACATATGATAAATATGAAGGTGGATGGACAGAAGACTATAGAGAACAGAAAGTTACTACATCATGTTGTTCCATATATGTATTACAAGTATTAATTAATTGTGGACTTACTGATACATTGGGTGGACAAGATGTATGGTATGTATGGGAACTTTTGGATAGTGACCCAAATTGGGAAAGAATTGATGCAAAAGATGATAGTGATTTAAGACCACGGAGATATACAAATATATAAAACTAGAGGGACAACACTAGACAATAGGGGGAATGCTGTAAATTCACATACAAATATGTATGCTGGAAATGGAGAGTTTTGGGACGCCGGATGGGAAGGAACAGGTGCTTTTGTTGGGGTTACTAAAACAACATATGAAACTGGTGGAGATGCATACACTTGCTCATATAGATATAAAAAATAATAAAAAATATAAATTTATTAATATGAAGACAAACTTAAGAAATTGGATTATGCTATTTTTAATAATTTTAATTGTAATAATTATTACAGTTTTAATAATATGCTTTATAAAAGTCAAAAAAAACAAACAAAATGATGAAATTATTTTTGAAAAAGATACAATATTAAACAATGATATCCAATCAGAAAATAGTGAGACAAATCCATTTAATAATAATAAAACGGAAAATCAAAGCAGTAAGCTTAATTTGGATGTTA
>CAYTEX010000021.1:0-10381 GCA_964437015.1 uncultured Clostridium sp.
TGCAAGCTGATGTTACAGGAGAAGGCGAAGTAACAGCAAAAGATTTAAACAGATTGTATGCCCATGTTAATGGGACAAAACCATTAAATTAGAATATATATACATATACTAAAATTTTTCTAGTGTATGTATAAATGAATTATAGAAAGGGGGGATTAAAAGTGTATAGTGATATATCTAAAAAGATGTTAAAAATATGCTTATTGTTTATTATAGTTTTAGTAACATTAAATTTTGGGGCAGAAGTAAATGCTGTAGAGTATTCGGGTTATAATGCTAATGAATGGTCAATTTTTAAGAATAGGACAAAAGAACAAATAGGGCATGAATATGCTAAAGCTTATTACACTGGATCAACTTATAATAATGCTGATAAAACATCATATTATACAAGACAACCATCTTTAGAAGTACCTTATGATGGAGGCTATTTAACAGAAGATACATTAAAAGTTGTAGATGCTCAAATTAATTATTTTAGATATTTAGCTGGAGTTAAACCATTAAAGAATCCAGTTACAACATCAGAACAGATGCAAATTGGAGCATTAGCACGTAATATGTATTTTGATCATGATATTTCACAAAAAGAAAAACCAGAAGGAATGAGTGATGAAATGTGGAAATTAGCAGTTTATTGTTCGCATAATGTATTAGCTAGTAGCTACAGTCCAAGGGAATCGATAAAAGGATGGTTAGATGAAGGATATAGTAAATATCAAAAAAAGTTTGATACAATAGGACATAGAATGGCAATAATTAATCAAAAAGTAAGTGATTTTAATTATGGATATTCAGGAAAAGTTGCTATAGGAGGAGCAAAATGGCAAAATACAGCAGAAATACCATATGTTGCCTTCCCTTCACCAGGTTATATGCCAATAGATATTTTAAGCCCTAAAGCATCAGCGTGGAATATTGAAATCAATAGAAATATAATTCAAACGCCATCTGATTTTAACACTGTTAAGGTAAAAGTAACAAATATAAATTCAGGGGACTGTTATGAATGTACAAATGCTAATGGCAATTTAAAATTGCAAACAGCAGGAGAATATACAATATATTTTGTACAACCAGATGCAACAAGCTATAAATATGCAGAAGGTGATAAATTTAAAGTTGAGGTAGAAGGGTTCACAGAAAAATCAACTGGTAAAGCTATAACTTTAACATATACAACAGAATTTTTTGATGTAACAAAACACGTAGATTCAGCAAGGTTGAAAACTGCTAGTGTTTCAGGAATATGGAGGAAAGTAAATATTGTACCAAATCTTGAGAATGAAGACACATTAAATAAAATATCTAAATTATTTCCAAATACAATTGAAATAAATACTGATATTGGAAAGAAAGATACACTAACATTTTCAGGAGATTGGATTTTAGACATGGATAATAAATGCTGGTATAAAAATATAAACAAAAATGAAATACCATCATATCTAATAGATCCTGATGGAAAACTAAATACAATTAAAATTCAATATACAACAGATACAACATTAAATAACTGTAATTTTATTATTGAAACAGAACCGCAAATAGGTGAAAAAGGAAAAATACAAATAAATAAAATGTATAAAAGCTTTGGAAATACATCCAAAATTTGCGAAATATACCAAGTAGACAATAATTCAAAAGTAAAATTAAAATATAATAATAAAATTGCTTATAATGAATATTCTGTAGAATTTGAAACAGACCCATACAAATTAAGCGATACAGGAACATATATTGCTGTATATTATAGTGATACAGCTTCTTATCAAAGCAATTATGGCGTTTGTATAGCAGGAGTTGCAGATGTTGATGTAAATGAGTACGAAAGAGTAGATGTAGACGAAAACTCAAAATATATATTTAAAGATTTAAATAAAATAATAAAATTACAACCAAAATTTAGTGAAACAGCAACAAATTATACATATAAATCTACAAATGAAAAAATAATCAAGGTAGATGATAATGGAAAAGTAACTCCTATTAAACCAGGTTTTGCAAACATTGAAATAGAAGATAAAACTAATAATAAAAAAGTAATTATGAAATTTTATGTACAAGTTCTTGTAGTTTTATCAAATGGAAGCAAAGCATATGTAGGTGATATGGATAGAAATGGAATATTTGATGCGTCAGATTCTTCTTTAATATTAGAGGCATATAAAAGAAATCCAACAGCAGATGAAACTTTAGTTGGAGATGTTGATGGAAATGAAGTTTTAGATGCCTCAGATGCATCAATGATATTAGAATTATTTAAGAGTGAAGAATTTAAACCAGGTGAGTATAAGCCAATAGAAGAAATTAAACTAGACAATACTGAAGTAAGCATATTAGTTAATACAGAAAAGACTATAAAAGAAATAATAACTGCACCAGAAAATACAACAGATAGCTTAAAAGTTGAATGGACATCTTCAAATGAAAAAGTTGCGAAAGTTGATGAAAATGGAAAAATACAAGCATTATCTCGAGGAATTGCAACTATAACTGCAAAAACAACAAATAACATGACAGCAACCTGTAAAATAAAAATTTTAAAAGATGAAAATGATGAAGTTCTAGATTATGAAATAGGTGACATAAATGGTGATGACGGAATTACAGCAAAAGATTTAAATATACTTTATTCATACATAAAAGGAACTAAAGACCTTTCAAAGGAAGAATTAGAAAGAGCAGATGTTACAGGAGATGGAGAGGTAACAGCAAAAGATTTAAATAGATTATATGCTCATTTAAATGGAACGAAACCATTATAGTAAATATATTTTAAATATAAAGATTTTAGTATATAATATGAAAATTAATAAAGGGAGGAATTTTGAAATGATAAAGAAAATTACAGCATTTCTAATAGTTTTAGTAATGATTATATCATTACTACCAGTTGCAGTGTTTGCTAGTTCAGCAACACAAATTACTGTAACAGCAGATAAAGCAGAGGCAGTAGCAGGAGATACAATTACATTTACAGTATCTTATGGAGCCATAGAACAAGGATTGGGCTCTTCAGAGTTTTCATTAGTTATACCAGATGGTTTAACTTATATTGCAGGGTCAGGTGAAACACCAGCCAATCTAAATACAACATTAAAATGTGATAAAGCAGCATATACAGAAGTACCAAATAAAAAATTTATATCATATGGAGCTGAGGGACAAGGATATGTTTCAACAGGCACAACACAAATTTTGACATTTAAATGTACTGTAAATGATAATGCAACAATAGGAAATACAACAATAACTTTAAATGTTTCGGATTTTAGTGATAATGACTTTGAGGATATTCAATATAATTTAGTTCCAGCAGTTGTAAAAATTGCCAAAAAACCTGTACCAGCAACTGGAGTTACATTAGATAGAACAAAATTAAATTTAAAATCTGGTGAAAACGTGGCATTAGTTGCAACATTAGCTCCAGATGGAACAACAGATTCAGTACAAGGATGGGAAAGTAGTAATACATCAGTTGCAACAGTTGATAACGGAAAGGTTACTGCATTAGCTGAAGGAACAGCAACAATTACAGTAACAACAACTAATAATAAAACAGCAACATGTTCAGTAACAGTAACATGTGCACATGCAAGTAAAACAGAAGTACTTGCAAAAGATGCTACATGTACAGAAACTGGAAATAACAAATATTGTAAATGTAGTGATTGTGGAAAGATATTTAAAGCAGATGGAATTACAGAAACAACATTAGAAGCAGAAACAATAGCAGTATTAGGACATGATTTTTCAGTGCAACAAAGTGACGAGACACATCATTGGACAAAATGTTCTCGTTGTGATGCAATAACTGAAAAAATACAACATAGTGGAGACACATGGAAATATGACAATACAGACCACTGGAAAGTGTGTGGTTGTGGAGTAATAATTGAAAAGGCAGCTCATACAGCAGGAGATGTAAAAATAGAAAATGAAGTTAAAGCAACATGTAAAGCAGAAGGTTCTCATGATGAAGTAACATATTGTACAGTATGTAATAAAGAATTATCAAGAACAAATAAAGTAGATTTAAAAACAGCTCATACACCAGGAGATGCAGTTCAAGAAAATACTGTACCTGCAACGCATACAGCAAAAGGAAGTTATGATGAGGTAGTATATTGTTCAGTTTGTGAAGCAGAAATTAGTAGAACTAAAAAAGAAACAGATATGATACCACATGATGGAACAAATGTAGCTTGGGAATCAGACAATACAAATCACTGGAAAACTTGTGGATGTGGTGTAATAATTGAACAAGAAGCACATACTGCAGGAGAAAAAGTAAATGAAAATATAGTAAAACCAACATGTACTGAAGATGGAAAACATGACGAAGTTGTATATTGTACTATTTGTAACCATGAAATTAGTAGAACAAAAGATGTAGTGGATAAAGCAACAGGACATAATGCTGGAGAGGCTGTGAAAGAAAATGTAGTTGATTCTACATGTTCAACAGAAGGAAGTTATGATGAAGTAGTTTATTGTACAGAATGTAAAGCAGAATTAAGTAGAACTCCAAAAACAATAGAGAAAAAAGCACACACACCAGCAGAACCTGTAAAGGAAAATGAAGTTGAATCTACAATAAATTCAGAAGGAAGTTATGATGAAGTAGTTTATTGTAAAGATTGTAATAAAGAATTAAGTAGAGAAGCAAAAACAACACCAAAATTTGTTTATGAGTTTTTAGTAGTAGAGGACGAACATGAAGAGGGAACAGATGGGACATTAACATTTAAGGCAAATGGAGATTTTAACAAATTTATAGGAATAAAAGTAGATGGCACCTTAGTGGATAAAGCAAACTATTCAGCGAAATCTGGAAGTACTATTGTTACTTTAAATTCAGATTACTTAAATAATTTATCTTTAGGAACTCATAAAATAGCATTTGTATATGATGATGGTGAAATAGAAACTAACTTCCAAATTATTGAAAAAGTTGCAGATGCAGGTGATACTAGTGAAGATACACAAAATTCAAATTCATCACAGGTAGAGTCATCAGAGAATAATTTAGCAGAAAAAAAGGTAACTAAATCAGAAACAGTCAATACAGGTGATGAAAGCAATATGAGATTATGGATTATTGGCTTAATAATTTCTGGAATTTTATTTGTAATAGTTTTAAAATGCACAGCAAAAAGTCAAAAAAGCAAACATTAATATTTGCTAGTATAATATTTTTTACAATATTAATTATAAGTATAGTCATTTATATAAATAAAAATAATACAGAAAATAAAGTTGTAAAAACAAGTGATTATAATGATAATTCCTCAATAAATGGGGTATATGTTTATAAAGTTGATAATACTAGATACGAATTTAAAGAAGATAAAACAGGTATTATGACTTCTGGAGATTATAAATTTGAATATACTTATACAGTAAAAGATGGTAAGATAGAAATAAATTTCAAAGATGATAGAGTAAGAGATGTAAAATATTCTTACTCTATCGAAGGAAATACTTTAAAACTGATAGCAGAAGAAGGAACTATATCTGTAGGAGAAGAATATAAATTAGATAAGGAAGGCAAATAAAATTATTAGAAAAAAATCGCACTGAGGTAGATTCTTAGTGCTAATTTTATATAGATAGAAGGAAATGGTAAATATTGAAAAATTATATAATAATTTTTATAAAAATGACGTTATTAGTGGGCTGTATTGTGGGTATGGTATATTTTACATACAGAATTTTTAACTACTTATCTGAAGAAAACAAAAATAAAAAAATAAATAATGAATTAATAGATATTGCAGTAATAGAAAATGAGAAAAATACAAATACAGATAATGATACCATTCAAGAAAATAATATTAATTCAAATGAAATACCAATTAAAATTGATTTTACTATTTTAAAGAAAAAAAATAAAGATATAGTAGGGTGGATTTATTTAGAAAATAGTTTAATAAACTTTCCTGTAGTTCAGTCAAGTGATAATGAATATTATTTAAGAAGACTATTGGATGGAACTTTTAATGTGGCTGGAAGTATTTTTATGGATTACAGAAATAATGCTGATTTGACTGATTGGAATACAATTATATATGGACATAATATGAAAAATAATACAATGTTTGGCACACTTTCTAAATATAAAGAACAATCATATTATGATGAACATAAAAAAATGTATTATTTTACCGAAACAAAAGTATATGAAATCGAAATATTAGCTGGATATACAGAAAATGCAAATTCTGAAATTTATAATATTTCAAATAATAAAAATTCTGAAATTTTAAAAAAAGCAAGGAAATTATCAACATTTGCATCAAATGTTAAAGAAAAAGATGATGATAAATTTATAACATTGTCAACATGTTCTTATGAATTTGATAAGGCAAGATATATTTTAATTGGAAGATTGGAAGAAAAATAAATCGTGGTCAAAATCTTGTTACCGCTCAATAAAGTCAATGTCAACAACTTAAGGAAATAGCGATGAAATTCTCATGGACCATTTTTTAAAAATTCTAACTCAATTATTTCATCGCTATTTTATGTGGATCAAAAAGCACAAAATTTCCCTAGGGTTTTTTACAAAAATGTGATAAAATTAAAAATAAAGTGTAACCTTTTATTAATTAAACTACACTATATAAATGTAAGATCTCTTATAAAGGAGTTTTTAAGTCGAAGGTGCTAAAGCAGTTAGAAGATTAAGGGACTAAAAAATATTGATATTGAAATTGTAAAATTATTTTATTATTCTTCTATGTCAGTTAAGGATATAGCAAAAAAATTGAATAATTCTGAATTTAATGTAAAGACAAGATTACATAGAATACGAGGAAAACAATCTGTGAAAAAAGAATCAAACAAAAATATAGATATACATAGCTTATATGAAATATTGCAATGAAAATGATATTAGTGAAAAAGAAATTGAGTTAAATTATGAAAATTATTATACACAATTTTATTACACAAAAAAGATAAGTAAATAAAAACATTTTATACCACTAAGTAGTCAAAATAACTACTGCACGGGAATTAAAATACGGCTGAAAGGACAGTATAATAGTATTGCGAGGTGGTAGAAAATGAATACTTTTGATAAATACTTACTGAAAAAGGATAACCTTTTGAAAAGAAGAATAGAAATAGACAATTCATTATATGAGCAATTAGTAAAATTATCAAATATATATGATGCTTCAATAAATAAATTAGTGAATGTTGCAATAATAGAAATGATAAAAACAGAAAATGTAAAAATTTATGAAAAGCCAGATAATGAGATTGTAGAGGCTCATAATTTTGCAATAAGAGAAACATCATATAGTAAATTAGAAGAATTTAAAAATAAATATGGATTATCAATATATAAGTTAACTAATATTGCAATTTATAATGCTTTAAATAGTGATAAATAAAGATAAGGGAACTATAAATTGTGTAGTTCTCTTTATTTTTGCAAAAAAATGTAGAAAAATGTCGTAAAATTTTATTCTATTGATATAACTGAAAAAGAGTTGTTTTGACTACTGAATGGGTTGACTAATTGGAAAAATGTAGTATAATGGCTATAAATCAAAAAAATCATATTTTTAGTTGAAATATGTAATATAATAATAAATAAAATAGAAAATAAAGAAATAGATGCAATAATTGTAAAAGGCATAAAAATATGGTATATAAACAGGAAAGGAGGTTTTTTATATTATGAAAAAGACAGGAGTGTATAGACGAGTAGATGAATTAGGCAGAATCGTTATACCTAAAGAAATTAGAGATTCACAAGAGATAAATATAAAAGATCCTATGGAAATATATACCGATGGCAATACTATTATTTTAAGAAAAGTAGAAGATAGTTGTATTTTCTGTGGAAGAACAAAAGATATAAGTAAATTTAATGATAAAACAATATGTTCTAAATGTATTGAAAGCATTATAGCAATAAAGCAATAATATTTTTTTAATGTCAATTCACGAATATCGTGCAAGAAAATGGAGGAATTTATGGAAGAAAATAAAGTAGCAAATAATGAAAATCAATATCTTTTGAATAGAAAATTGAAAGTTCTAATAGCAGATGATGACAAAGAAATGGTAGATGATATATTATTAAATATAGATAAAGAGAATGAAGACTATGAAATTGTAGGGTACGCATTGTCTAATGAAGAAGAAAGGCAAAAAATAGAAGAATTAAAACCAGATGTTGTAATAACAGATATTTTTAGAGGATATTTTGGGAATAAAAATACAGGAGGATATGATATAATAAAAGAATATTCTGAAAAATATTTTGTACCAAAATTCATTGTACTTTCATATACACCAGAATTTAATGCAGACAACATTGTTGGAAGATATGAAAAATATCCTAATACAGACTATGAAGCAATTAAAAGAGAATTACATTGTATAAAAATAACAGAGAGGTCTAGTTTTATGCAAGGATATGTGGAAAGAAAGAAAAAAGAAGAAGAAAAAGTTGAAAAGAGAGTAACTTTTTTAGATAAATTAAAATTTCTATTTCAATAATTATTTAGTCAAAAAAATAGAGCCATTAAAGAATGATGTAATTCTTTTGTGGCTCTTTTTAAGTTAAATCTTTATCTGCACCTGCATATAATTCGTCTAAAGATATTCCAAAAACTTTAGAAAGTGCAAGTGCTTCATAATCTCTTACAATTCTTTTATTATACTCAATAAGATAAATGTCTGAATGATATAAATTCAATCCGTATAAATCTAGCTTATCGCATAACTCTTGTTGTGTTAGATTCATTTTAGTTCTGTATTTTTTTACATTTTGTCCAATAACATTTAATTTTGAGTTAATTCTTTTAATTCGCATTTATATTGCTCCTTTCTGTTACAATTTTTTACATTGTATTATAAAAAGTTTAAAATCCTGCACGAATATCGTGCTAGAATTTATTTTGTTGATAATTAAGTAAAATATTCTCTATTTATAAGAAAAGTAAAATAAGAAAAAGTTTTATAAATTATAGTTTTTTTACCATATTTATCTATTTTTTTTCATAAAAGTCTATTTTTTACCAAGTTTAAATACCAAGAAATATCAATAAAAATGTTTTATAATGTACATAAAAAGTTTTAGGAAATTAAAAAATACACTTTTCATAAAATATTTTGTGCTTATCGCAAAATTTGACAAATTTCGCAAAAAAAATGTGGTATTATGTTGGCGATTTCTAAAGATAAAATCCATTAAGATACAAAAGATGTATCTATTTTTTTGGAGAAAGAGGTATTGAAGATGGATTTTACTATAACTGAATTAAATTTTATAAAACACACAGTAATGTATAGAATATAGATTACTTGTGTGCTTTTTTGCTTTTAAAATGTAAACATCCAATAAAACACTTGCTATTTTTAAATTTCCAAAGGAAAAAGAAATAAAGGAGGTAGAAAGTAGCGTAGTGTTTTCTCTATTTACTACGCTGATGAAAGGTCGAGTAGTAAATTGGAGATTTTAACATTTTTGAGTTATACAGAAATTAAATATAGATTAAAAAAAGGTATAAATAATCAATTCGATATTTATGCCTTTTTTTTGTATATATTGCTGATTTTCTGTAATGGAAATCATAGTCCACCGACTTTCATTCAATTTTCAAATTTGAAATTGAATGGAGGTAATAGAAATGGACGATAATGCAAAATGCTTTATCAAAATAAATAAAGGTTATGATGAGGAAATTACATATAGAGAACTTAATAAAAGACGAGAAATAGATAATACATATAAAGATAAAAAATTCATTTATATTCATAAGATGCTTATGGAAGTATCACAAGAAGAATACATAGATTATTTTCAAGAAATTGAAAGAAATAGATATGCAGAGAAAATATTAAGAAGTTTAAGCGACATTTCAATTGAGCAACAAAAAAGAGTTAATGAAGATGATGATATGAAGACAAAAGATGTTGTTGCAGATCCAAATTGTAATGTTGAGTTTGAAGTTACAAGAAAGATTGAAGTTGAAAAACTAAAACAAGCATTATTAGAACTAACTGAAGATGAATACAAAATAATAAAAGCATTGTTTTATGATGATAAATCATTAAGAAATTATGCAGATAAAGTAGGAAAGCATTATACAACAATACAATATCACAGAGATAAAATACTTGAAAAATTAAGAGAAATTTTAAAATTTTAAAAAAAATTAAAAAAATTTGAAATTTTTATCCTACAAAAGCCCCTTTTTTTCCTTTATGGAATAAGGGGTATTTTTTATCCTTTCAAATTTGAACTTTGACAATTGAATAAAATTCATTGGAAACACTATCAAATTGAGCCAGTTAAAGAATGGAATCAGAGCCATCTACTTAAATATTAGGTCGCTCCTAATAAGGCGAAGAT
>CAYTEX010000022.1:0-10376 GCA_964437015.1 uncultured Clostridium sp.
CGAAATTATTGTTAGCATATAAGAAATCAAGTGAGCCATCTTCATAATTTCTTCCGTTGTAGGAAGTAGAATTTTCTTTCTTTTTTGGAGCAAATATATTTGTATTTCCTAAATTGTTGTATAAGCAAATCATCAAATAATTTTTAGCATTTTGTATATTCGGTACATTTTTTAATATATCTAATAATTGTGTTAAGTTTTCTTTTACTATAAGTTTTAATCTTTCTATTATTTTAAGATGTGTAACTGTAACTTGTCCAACTTTTAAATTTTCTTTATAGTATAAGCCATCTATTACATCTTCTAATATTGTTTTATCTTCTGCAGTAAACTCATTTAATTTACATTTATCTTTTATTTCATTTAAAGTATCTTCATTACTTTTAGGATTGATTGAATCAGTATTGATAATATCAGTCTTGATATTATTAGTATTGATTGTCTGTAAATTCTCCAGTTCTTGACCTGTAATATTCACTGTTCCTGACCTGTAATTTTTACAGTTCTGTAACTGTAAATTTTCTTGTTCTGGATTTTCTTCGTGAATAATTTTTCCTACATATATTAGATTTGGCTTTCCTAAACCTTGCCTTTTATCTGCAATTAGTTTTACATCTGATAATTGTTTAAAGGCTTTTATTACAGTTTTTTCTGATAGACCTAATTTATCTTGTACTTCTTGTCTAGTAAAAATAAGATAAACATTATTTTCGGAATCTTTCCAATTATTCCTTTGTGATAGGGACAATCTGTCGATTAGAAAAGCATATAATATTTTACTATCAGAATTTAATTTGTATTTATATAAAGAGTTTACAAATAACTCTTGTGGTATCTGATAAAATTTATTTTCTAGTGTTTCATTTGATTTGTATGGGATAAATTCCATTATCTAAATTCTCCTTTCTTTGAAGAACTTTGATAACTACTGAAATATAAGCAAAAATTGCTTTGTTGAAATTTGTTGAAAATTTTTATAGTTTTTGTTGAAATGTTTTGTTGAAGAAAAAATATGAATTTCACAACATTTTTTAGAACTTAAAAAAATTATGCCATTTTCAAATTTCTCTGAAAAATAGCATAATTCATAATTTTTGAATTTTAATAAATTCTCTCGACTTTTCTTTAAAATAAAGAATTTTTGGTCGAGGCGAAAACATTACTAAAAATGCTATATTCCTCTAAATATCAATATTTATCCTATTCATTTTGTAATTGCGGAGCAAATTTGCGGAATAACAAGTATTTTATAAATGCTGAAATTCTAGCAAATTCTCCACAATTTTATCATTTGTTTTAAGCTGTTACATAATATTCGTTAAACAAATTGTGTTCTTTCATATAATTAACAAAGTTAACATTTTCTGAATCAATGAAATGTCGGTCAACATCAATATAATATTTATTAGTTATCTGAATGTCTGTATGACCTAATATTTTTTGTAAAACAATTGGTGGCATTTTTGCTTCAGCACATCTTGTTGCAAAAGTTCCTCTAAGCATATGAGTATGAACTTTGGTTTTAGTTTCGCCATCTGTATCGACATAAAGATATAAATTTAATTTAAAAGCAACTCGTTTAATTGCTGAGTTAATGGTGCCTTCTTTAAAAAATCCACCTGTAATATTTTTAGGATTATAGAAAAGAAGATTAAACTTATTCTTTTCAAGGTGAGCCATACATTCATTAAGATATTTAAAGGCAATATCACTAAGATGAATAACTCGTCTTCCTGTTGGTGTTTTAGTATCTAATCCAATACAATCTTTTTCTTCTTCATCTTTGGTAATTGTTTTAGTAATAGTAATTGTCCTATTTTCTAAATTTATATCTCTTTTATAGTCTAAAGATAGAGCTTCTCCAATTCTCATACCAGTTGTAAGTAATAATAAAAATAAATTTTTGTGTTTACATTTATAAATTGGTTGAGATTCAAGATAATTAACAAATTGTCTTTCTTCATCTAAAGTAAGAGCAATTACATCTGGTGCAACCTTAACTACTTTAGTTTTAGGTTTTTCGATTGCATTATAGCCACTCATAAAATTATCTTTAATCATATTTTGACTATATGCATAATCGAAAGCTCTTTTAATTATCCTATATCTTTCTTTAATTGTGGTAGGAGAATACTCTGCAAGTTTGTTAAAATAGTCAACAATTTCTATTCTACTAACTTTGTTAATTGGCTTTGTAGTAAAAGGTTCCTTTTCAATCATTCTTAAGTTTGTATTATTTTTGCTATTTGTATTGTTTCCAACTTTATGAAGCTTATAGTCTTCCATATAAAGTGTTTTAGCAATATCTATAATTGATAAATTGGTCTTACTTATTATTCTTGGACCACCATTTTTATCAATATTAAGTTTTGCTTCTAGTGCTAAATTTAAAGCTTCTTCTTCAGTGTCTGCAACAAATGTCTTTTTTAATTCTTTCCCTGTTATAGTATCTCTACCTAAAACAACAGTAGCTTTACTTGTTTGAGAAAAATAAAACAAATTACATCCACTATTTTTACAAATATGCATTCTTTCCAAACTATCTGCTAATTGATAAGGTTTGCTTTTACATATATTACAATTTTCACATACGCTTTTATCTATTCCTTTTTTTCTGGGACGAATAGAAGGGTATGTGCCATAAGTTATTCCATTAATTTTACTCATTTTAAAAATCCTTTCTATGATAAAATTAAAGGAAAACTATTGCTATATTTAGATTTTATGCTATAATTATATAAGAACATGAAACAAATAGCAAGGTCTTCCTTGTAATTTTATTCAAGTAATAAAAGTTTCTATTGAAGGTTTAAATGCTCTATATTTAAATCTTCTTTTTATTCATTTGTTTGTACATTTTTAAAATATTCTTTAAAAGATTCTTCCATAACAAGCCAAGACTTGCCAATTTTCTTAGCTGGAAAATCTTTTTTATGGAATAGCTCTAAACAAGTTTTATTACCTATCTTTAGTGCTTGTCTTATATCTTTTGTTTCTAAAAATATAGTTCCATTAAGTGTTTTCATGAGCTGTTCTCCTTTCGTTTAGTGTAATAATTATTATCTAAAAGATAGATACTTTTTCTCTCATTGGAATCTCACCACTCCGCAATCCTGCCGAGTTACCCCCATTGCGTGCGACGGATCATCAGTCGATTACTCTGACTTCAACGCTCAAGCTGTGACTAGGTAAAAGTTTCATTAACTGTTGTAAAATTTTATATGATGCTCCTAAAATCTAGAACATATTTGTAAATGTTCAAAAGATTTGCCCAATTCTCTTGACTATCATAAATAAAAAGTTTATAATAGAAAGTGAGAAAAAACAATATCATCTTTTAAGTTACTCACATTATATATCGAGATTTATAAAATGTCAACAAATTTTCAAATATATTTTTATTTTTCTCACAGAATAGGAAGTGGTAATTATGAAATTATTTAATATGGCTGTTCCAAAAGACAGTATTTCAATGATTTTAGATCCAGTTGGAGATGTAGAAAATTATCATACAACAATATTTTTGCATAAATCAAAAATAGAATTAGCAGAAGAGGATAATGAATTTTCAAAACATATAGTATTGGATTTAGATAAAAAGAATAAAAATGAAAAAATAATTAAATTTATGTGCAATCAAAAATATGGAACATTTTTATTAGATTTTTTAAATGCAGACTTTTCAACTGCAAAAAATGCATATAATACATTTTTTGTATATTATGGAATCGAAGGAATTGGAAGTTTAGATGATATAAAAAGGAAATATCCGATTGAGTATTCTACAAGATATGTATCAACTAAAAAATTTCTGGACTATTATTCTAAAGTATATGAACTTGTTAGTATTGATTATATAAAATATCAAAATGATTTGAGAAAAACTGTAGATTTTGTTTTTGACTTACATGAACATAAAAGTACAAAAAATATAGACAAATACTCTAAATTTATGGCATATTGTACAGCTATTAATTTAACTGGTCAAATTATTTCTCAAGTAAGATTAGGAATGGTAAGGAGTTTAGATAAAGAATTGCCAGCTGAAATGAATGTTAAACAACTTGAAAAGTTGGCATTAGATATTGCTAATAAAAAAATTAGAAATGTTGTAGTATATGTTTATGAAAGTACATCTTTTTTTGCACTAACATATATTGCTTTAAATGATTTAATACAAAATACAAAAAGAAATATTAGTGTATGTCAAAATTGTGGAAGATATTATCTTCAATACTCTGGAAAAGAAATATATTGTGAACTTTCAAATCAAGATGGAAGTCCTACTTGCAAGTCTTATGCTTCAAGAAAAGCTTATGACATAAAAATTGTGGAAGACACTGCAGAACTTGCATATAAAAGAGAATATCAAAGAAGAATGACTAAAGTATATCGTGCAAGTGAAGTATTAAAGCCTGTGATGAGAATTGAATTTAATTCATGGAAAGATAAAGCAAGAAAACAATTAAAATTATATAGAGAAAACAAGATTACAGCTGATGAATTGTGTAATTGGCTAGAAGAAAACAAATAAAAAATAATCATTAAAAATTAAACTAATTCGCTCCATAACTATTGACTTATGGAGCGGATTAGTTTAAAATATTATTGGAGGAAAAATGAAATGTTATATAATTATAGTGAATTATTAACCAAATATCAAAGTGCTTATCAAATTCAAAAAGCTGTTGATAATAAAGAAATTTATAAAATAGAAAAAGGAATATATTCAGATGTTCCAAGTGTACATTATTTGGCTATTGTAAATAAAAAATATCCTTATGCTGTAATAACTTCATATTCTGCCTACTATTATCATAATTTGACAGATGTTATTCCTAATAAAATGTATTTAGCAACAGATAGAAATAATAGAATGATTTATTCTAATAAAATAAAGCAAATTCGTGTGAAAGATGAATTATATAATTTAGGAAAAACTCAAATTGAGTACGAAGGAATAAAAATAAATATTTATAACAAAGAAAGAATGCTAATAGATTTAGCAAGAAACAAGAATCAAATAGGATATGACTTATATAAAGAAATAATATCTAATTATAGAAAACAAGTAAATTCATTAGATACACAAAAGATAGAAGAATATTTACAATACTTTGTAAATGGAGATAAAATTTTTGAAATAATTCAAGATGAGGTGTTTTAATGGATATATTTGAAGCTGTAAATAAATACATACAATCAGGTTATTCTGAAGATGATGCAATACCCAAAGTAGCACAAGATATTGTATTACTAAAAATAGGAAATAGCAAATATAATAAAAACATAACTGTAAAAGGCGGAGTTGTAATGCATAATATATCTAAGGATATGCGTCGTGCAACTCGAGATATGGACATAGATTTTATAAAATACTCCTTAGAAGATAAATCTATTCGTGAATTTATAAAAGAATTAAATAATACAGATGATGGTATAAAAATTAAAATAACAGGGAAAATTGAGCCATTACATCATCAAGATTATGACGGGAAAAGAGTATATATACAATTGACTGATAAAAATAAGTATTCTATAAGTTCAAAATTAGATATTGGAGTACATAAATACTTTGATATAGAACAAGATGAATATTTCTTTGATTTTAATATAATTGATGAAAGTGTTAGTTTGCTTATAAATTCTAAAGAACAAATAATTGTTGAGAAGTTAAAATCTTTATTGAAATTTGGTATAACTTCAACTAGATTTAAAGATATATTTGATTTTTATTATTTAATAAATAATGAAAATTTAGATAAGGACAAGCTAATAAAGTACATAGATATATTAATTTTTCAAGATGAAAATATGAGAGAGCATACAATAGAAGATATTAGTAAAAGATTAACAAGTATTTTAAATAATAGTAGATTTAAATCAAGAATTAACACAGCAAATAATAACTGGCTAGATATGCCAATTGAAGATGTAATTGAAAGTATATTAGATTATTTTGGTGGATTGGTAAAAGTTATAAATTAAATAAAATAGGAGAATTTAATGAACATTAAAATTAAAAATTGCAATAATATAAAAGAAGGAGATATTTCAGTAGAGAAAAATAAATTAAATATAAAATATGGGATAAATGGAACTGGAAAATCGACCATAGCTTTAGCAATTGAAAAAAATAATAATTTATCATTTTTAAAGACATTTGGTATTAATGAAGAACCATCGATTGAGTTTAGCGAAACTATCAATAAAGTTGTTACTTTTAATTCTGACTTTGTAAACAACATAGTCTTTAACGGAGATATTGTTATCAATAATGCTTTCGAAGTATTTATTAAATCAGATCAATATGATGAAAAGCGAAAAAAAATATTAGAAGGACTAAAAAGTTTAAATAAAGAAACTATTGCTGATGAAAATACTAAAAAGTTGATAGAAATTTTATCAAATCTTGAACCAAGATTAAAGCTAAAATCTACTGGTGATGTATATCAAACATCCGATTTTAAAAGTATACTTAATAAGCAAAACATATATCAAATTCCTAATGAGTTAGAAAGTTATAGTGAATTTTTATGTGATAAGGATAAAAATATAAATTGGATTGATTGGAAAACCAAGGGATTTGAATTCGATGATAAGAAAAAATGTCCTTTTTGTACAGAATCTTTAAAAGATACATATAGTGAAGAAAAGAAAAAATTTAAGGATACATTTAAAAAGAATGATGTAAAACATTTGACTGAAATCAAACAATTGATTGAAGAACTTAAAGACTATATGAATACTGATAGTTATGATTCATTACAGAATTGTATAATTGAACCAAAAAACGAAGACGAAATAATGTTGGTGTTTAAAAAATTTATTGCGGATTATAAGTATTTATTGGATAAATTTATGAAAATAATTAATTTTGACTCATATAATTTAAAAAATAGTACAGATATTTCAAATCTTGGTGATATTGTCTTAAATTTAAAAATAAAAACAGAGAATATTACTTATTTTGGTAATGAATTGTTCTTTTATATTTGTAATACGGTAAATACAAGAATTGATAAAATAATAGAAAAGATAGAACAATTAAAGGCAGAAGTGGGAGCTATAAATGGGATAATAAAAACTACAATCGAAAAATCAAAAAAAGAAATAAATGATTTTTTAGAAATAGCTGGTTTTGATTACAAATTTGATATTATTGTTGAAAAAGATAATGAAGCAAAAACATTATTAAAATATTCAAAAAATAATGAACAAGAAATAAATGTAGATAATATAGAAAAACATCTTAGTTGGGGAGAAAAAAATGCATTTGCATTAGTTCTATTCATGTTTTATGCTTTAAGTCAAAAGGCAGACTTAATAATATTAGATGACCCAATTTCTTCTTTTGATGGAAATAAAAAATATGCAATAATAGATAGATTATTTTCTAATACAAAATCTTTAAAAAGTCTTAGAAATAAAACTGTTTTAATGTTAACTCATGATTTTGAGCCAGTGATAGATTTTGTTATAAATGGAAAACCTAATAATGATGCTATGGTTAAGCATATAAAAAATATTAATGGTATTATTAATGAAAATATTATAACTAGAGATAATGATATAAAATTATCTGTTAATTTATACTATACTTATGCAAAAGATACAAAAATCAATATTATTTCGAGAATATCTTTTTTGAGGAAATACATTGAACTTTCAAATGTTGATAATGACGAAAGCCAAAATATTGCATATGAAATATTATCATGCCTTATTCATGGAAGAACAGAGATAGGAATAAAAGTAAATAATGATATTTATGAAAAGATTCCAAATGAAAAAATTAATTTAGGAATATCGTTTATAAGAAAATTTATAATAGATTTTGACTATATACAAGTATTAGAACAATATTATAATAGAAACAATATCCTAAATTTATATAAGCAAGAAAAGAATAATTACCTAAAATCTCAAATATTTAGGGCATATTTAGAAATAAGTAATAAGAGAGGAAAATTAGACGATGTTGTATTAAAATTTGTCGATGAGATATATCATATAGAAAATGATTATAGTTATTCATTGGATTTAATTAAATTTGATACAATTCCAAATTTCATAATAAAAAAAATAGATAGTTTTATAAATCATGAAATGTAAGTATTTAAACATAAATATTTAAAAAGAAAGAATAATATTCCTTTTGCTAATAATTAGTTTTTTTAAAAGTAAAGACTATAATAAAAAGCCATTCGTTTGAATGGCTTTTACTGACGCTTTGCATCAGCACGGGTCAGGTCCTAATCTAGTAAACTATTTCAGACCCATCAAATAATATTATTTATAATATATATTATTCTACTTAATATTAAAATTATACACTAAAATTCGAAAAATGTAAAAATATTTCAATTTTTATGTTTAAAATATAGAAATAAAAGAGCTCAAATTTTGACTTTTAGGCGGTTTTATGGTATAATATAAATACGTTCGAAGTATCTCAGCCAACTTCGGATTTCTGTTAAATATTTCTTTAAATATTAGAAATCTGGGGTGCGGCTGACCTCCAGGTTTCTATTAACAAGGAGGTTACATTATGGCAAAAGTTACTGTATTAGCTGAATGCACAGATTGTGGCGGAACAGGACTCTATACTGGGTTTACCTGCCACGAAGGTGCTACATCGGAATGTGAGAAGTGTAAAGGAACTGGAGCAATAACCATATCATATACTCCATTCAGCAAGAGGAAAGAAAAGGAAGGAGTAAAAAGAGTTTTTGCAAATGTTCGGTGGAAGAATGTGTATCCTGATGTACATGAATTTGACGATGGATCTGTTGTGGACTTCTCACAGTATGGGTGCACTTATGAGGAATGGAAAAATGGAGAAAAACCGAAACCTATTCCTTATTAATACTTGATTTTTTTGCCAACACTAGCGCCATACCCTATTAATCATTGCTTGGTTAATAGGGTATGGTGCATTTTGTACAAATATATTCAATTTTTTTATTTGATTATTTAAAAGAATTATGTTAGAATAGGAACAGCAATAGAGAATAAGGAGATGGAATATGAGTTTATTATTTAAATTAACAGACGAAGATTTTAAACTTACTCCACAAGAAATGAACAATTTCAGAATTAGATTAGCATCAAGAGGAATTGTATTAAGGGAAGATGGAAAAATTGCGTTACAAAATAAAAGCAATAAAAATGAGTATAAACTTGTAGGTGGAGGAATGGAAGAAAACGAAATACCACAGAAAGCTTTTCAAAGAGAAGTATTGGAGGAAGCAGGTTGTGAAATAGAAATTATACAACAATTAGGAACAACAGAAGAATATAAGAGTAAACAAAATTTAAAACAAATTTCACATATTTTTGTGGCTAGAGTAGTAAAAGATACACATCATTTAAATCTTACAGAAAAGGAAAAAGATGAGGGAGCAAAATTATTATGGGTACAGCCTCAAGAGGCATTGAAACTTATTACAGAGTGCTACAATAAATTGTTACCATCTAATTATGATGATGTATATGATACTAGATTTGTTGTTTTAAGAGATAGAAAAATTCTAGAGTATTATTTAAATAACATAAAACAATAGATGAGAATTTTATGAAATTGACATTATAATTATTCTTATTCTTATTATAATGTATTTCTATCATAATTCCTAAAATTATTGTAATAGATGTAGAAAAATATCTTATAATGATGGCATAAATATTTTACCGCAAACGAAAGCTATTTTTAAAATATAAGGTTAGATGAAAAAGTAAATGCGATGATATATCTACTTAAACTCTAACCTTTTTCTTTTTTTCAGATAGTATGAGATCTTGTGCTTTTTGTTTTGATTTGACTTTTTGAGTATAGTCTTCTTTAATTTCTTTATATTTTGAAATAATCCCATTACAAGAATTTTTTTGATCTTGTATTTTATCAATTTCTTCAGTAAGTGCATTTAGGTCTTTTAGTATGTCAGATTTATCAGTTTCATCTGCTGTTTTGTGCTTTTTCCATAAAATTTCTCGTTTTCCTTTTAAGTCAGGAAGTTTATTTTCTAAATTTTCTTTATATTTATTAACATCAGCTATTGAAGAAAAAGAATGTCTTGCAAGAAAATTAAGTTCTTCAAATATCATATTATTTTTTCGTTTTTGTTTATAGTATTCTGGAGACAGCTCTATATACTCGTTTTTAGCAGGTAGTATTCCAAAGAAATATAAATAATGAACATATAACCTGTAAAATGAACTTGTTTTTAGCAAAAAATTATTTATTTTTGGTCCTGTATATATTTTTTTATAGTATTTGTTTTTATAGTTTTGAACTGGTGGTAAATCTTCTTTTATATATCCATAAATTCTTTCTTTAATACCTTCTACAGAATATTTTTCTCCAAATGCTCTAT
>CAYTEX010000023.1:0-10241 GCA_964437015.1 uncultured Clostridium sp.
GTATACATAACAAAATTATGTATTAGACCTGTTTTTATAGAAAGTAGTACTTTTGCATCATCTATATCATCTTCTCCTTCTTTTCTATTGTCTGGTGTAGAATCTCTATCTGGTACTCCTTCTTTATTATAGTCTTCTGAAATTTCAGCTATGTTTGTTTTTAATCCTAAATTATTACTTCCATTTATCCATCTGAATATTACCTTTACTTCTGCGCTTTCACCAGGTTTTAATAATGTATTTTCAAGTAATCTAGTAGAAATAACATTATTTCCTTCATCTACCCATCCGTTGTTATCTTCAGCATAGAATTTCAATCCTTCAGGTACATAGTCAGTTATTTCTTTTGCATATCCTTCTATGTCTCCTTCATTTGTAATTTTTATTGTATATCCAAATTTAACAACTGTTGAACTAAGTTTCTTTTTGTTTACTTCTACTTTAGGAATGCTGTCTGTATTGTTGTCTCCTGTATTTCCAGTTTGAGTTGTTGTAGTCTTTCCATCTTCAGTTACATAAACCTCAGAAACATATTTTAATAGGCTTAAATCAAATGTTCTTACAAGAACTGTTTCGTAGTCATCATCATCTTCATGTTTTTCATCTACATTTTTAGGTTTTGAGTCAATATCCTCATCTGGTATTGGATCTCCATCTTTGTTTTCATATTTTGTAATTTCTGCAACGTTTACAATATTTGTATTTGATGGTGCCTTGTCATTTACTTTGCATAGTACTTGTAAATCTCTATAATCAAGTCCTGATCCTTTTCCATCATCTGTTTTCTTGTCAAATGCTTTTAATAAGTTTTCTTCTCCACTTGCATGAGACAAATATGTTGTAGAAATTGTTTTTCCGTCAGATGCTACTGTCCATTTAAAGTCTTTGTTAAATTCGCAATCTACATAGTCTAAATATTCTGGTAAATAGTCTGTTACTTCTCCAGCATATACATCAGTTTCACCTTCGTTATATACTCTTATATCATATAGAACATAGCTTTGTGCTGGTACTGTTAAAGGATCTTTTACCTTTGTATATGTTGCATCGTGACATTCTTCGTTATCTCTTAATTCTTTTGTATCAACAGCTATAGCTCTTGTATATGGATTTTCTTTGCTTCCTTTATTTCCGCTTGCTGTTAAATATTCTCCATACATAATTTTTACATCATCACTTCTTGCTGCTATAAATTTGCTTAATGCTAAGTCAACTTTCTTTTTCTTTACTTCAACTACTTCGAAGTCATCATCATCTTGTTCTCTTTTTTCTTTATTCTTTTCTTTTAAGTTTTCTGGCTCAGAATCAACATCTTTATCAATTTCATTTCCATTTTTGTCTTCGTATTTTGTTATTTCTGCTGAGTTTATAAGTTTTGTTTTATCTGGTGCATTTGAATTGATTTTGCATAAAATTGGTAAATCCTTATAATCTAATTTAGATCCAGCTCCATTATCAGCTACCTTATCAAATGCTTTTAATATTTTATCAGTTCCATTTTCATTTGATAAATAACCTGTTGTTACTGTTCTTCCATCTGATGAAACTTCCCATCCATATGTTGTATTAAATTCTCCTGGTACAAAATCTAGGTAATTTGGTAAGTAGTCTTTTACTTCTCCTGCATATACATCTACTTCACCTTCGTTGTATACTCTTATGTTATATAATACATATGAGTTCTCTGGTATTGTTAATAGACTTTTATCTTGTATATAATTTGCATCTGTTGCTGTTTCATTTTTTAGTGGTGTTGTATCTACTGCTGTTTGTCTTGTATATGGATTTGTTTTACTTCCTACATTTCCGTTTGATGTCAAATATTCTCCATCATCTATGTTCTCATCATCACTTATAGCTGTTATAAATTTTGTTAAAGCTAAGTCAACTTTCTTTTTCTTAACTTCAACTACTTCATAGTCTTCATCATCTTCGTCATATCTTCCTTCTGGCTTACCTACTTTGTTTTTCTTTGTTTCATCTAAATTGCTTGGTGTTGAGTCTATGTCTTTTTCTATATTGTTTCCATTTTCATCTTCATATTTTGTTATTTCTGCTGAATTTATAAGTTGTGTTTTATCTGGTGTATCTGAATTTATTCTACATAAAACTTGTAAATCTTGATAATCAAGTTCAGATCCTGGTGTATCTTTATCAAATGCTTGTAATATTTTGTCTGTTCCATTTTCTTTAGATAGATAGTTCGTTGTTAATATTTTTTTATCTCCTATCACTCTTTCTGTCCAACCATATTGGATATTTGTAGGTGCACTTCCAACAAATGTTAAATATTCTGGTAAATAGTCTTTTACTTCTCCTGCATATACATCTACATCACCTTCGTTGTATACTCTTATGTTATATAATATATATGAGTTCTCTGGTATTGTTTTTGGTTCTTTTACTAGTGTGTAATCTGCATCTGTTTTAGTTCCATTTCTTAGTGGTGTTGTGTCTACTGCTGTAGCCCTTTCATATGGATTTGTTTTGCTTCCTACATTTCCGTTTGCTGTTAAATATTCTCCATCCTCAATTGTTACATCATTACTTATTGCTGTGATAAATTTTGTTAAAGCTAAGTCAACTTTTCCAAGTATTATTTGATCATAGTCTTCATCATCTTGGTATTTTTTATCTCCGTCTTTTCCCTTCCATTGATCTGTTTGAGAGTCTCTATCTTTTAACTCTGTTTCATCTTGTATGTTTCCATTTTTATCTGTAGCTTCTGTAATAGCAGCTTCGTTTCTAATTGTTATTCCTGTACCATCTTGACCATTTACCCTTAATAATAATGTTACACTTGTTCTATCTAGTCCCGTACCATCATAGTTGTTATCTTTACTGCTATCATATGGTTTTAATAATTTATTTGTACCATTTAAGTATTCTTTAACATCACATGTAACACTTACAGTTTGTTCACAATTATATGTGTCTTTTTCTGCATCTATTGACCAGAATCCATTGTGTTCTAGAATGCTTTGATAAATACTGCTTGATACTTCTATTTTAGTTGGGTATCCTTGTGAATCACACGCCCAAACAGTTCCATCTTCAACATATACAAATTGTAATCCTGTAGGAATATTATCTGTAATTTTATTTACATATCCTTCTGCTTCACCTTCGTTGTAAACTGTAAATGTATATAATACATACTCTCCAGATTTTACTTTTAGAGGTGCTTTGTCTTGAGTGTATGTTGCTGTTGTAGCTGTTTTATTTGCTAATTTCTCTGTATTTATTGTAGGTGCATTTCTTCCTTGTTTTGTAGTTCCATCAGGTGAAATTACACTACTAATATATTTTTGTAAAGCTAAATCAAATACAGCTGGTCTAACAACAACTATTTCAAAGTCATCATCATCTTCTCTTCCTGGGAAGTAGTCATCATTGTTTGTTCCATCATTATATACATTTTTTGTATTATCTCCATTGTGATTATTTCCACCATGATAAGCACTATCAGGGTATTTATCTCCTGTTACATTTTGTGTTGCTGAAGGTTTATTATCAGTACTTGAATCTCTGTCTTCTACAACATCTTCCTTAGTTTCATCATTATATGCTCCTGTAATATATGCAATATTTGTTAAATAAGTATTAGTTGTACTTGAAGGTTCTTGTGTAACTTCACATTCTATTTGTAAAGTTTCACTAGCTAATGTTTGCCCGTATGGAGCTAATACATTTTTTCTATCATTTGTTATTGTTATCGTATTGTCAGTTGGGTTATATTCATAAGAATAGTTTCCTGTTGAATCTGTTCCTGTTCTTGTTCCATTTTCTGTATATCCTTTAAGTGCTATTCCATTTGGTAATTTATCAACAATTGTTGTGGCATATCCTGGCATTTCACCTTCATTGTATATTGTAATAGAATATGTGATTACATCTCCTTTTTCAACTACAACTGGGTCTTTTCTATGTTTGTATGTTGCTGTACCATTACTTGCTATTGTACTTGGATCAGCTGTTACATTTCTTATAGCAAGATTACTTGTTGTGTTTTCGTTTGTAATTAAATTTGGATTTCCATTTATAGCTGTTATAACTTTTCTTAAAGCAAGGTCAAATTCTTTACTAATTGGAGCAGTAACTTCTAAAACTAATGGTTCATCTTTAGGTGTAACTTCAACAACTGGTTGTTCCGTGTTTGTTGTAGAAACCCATAATTTTTTCTCGTTGGTTTTATATGTTCCATCAAAAGAAATTTTTATATTATTTCCAGTTACTTTTGATTTTGGAACTGTAACATAAAAGTTTTGTCCAATATAATTTGAAACCGTTTGATTTGATTTTTGATTTCCGTTTTCATCTGAAATGTATGCTCCTGTTGATGTACTTCCATTTATAGTAATAGTATTGTTTAAGCTATATACTGCTGTTCTAGCCTCAGTAATTGTAATTGGTCCAACAACATAATACTTAGTACCACTTACTGTTTTTTCATTTAAAGTTGCTGTAGGTTCAGTTGTTAAAGGATTTCCTGTTGTGGTTCCTCCAGATGTTGCATAATTGTTAGCTGCATCTATTAAATACCAACATAAAATTCTTGCCATTTCTTCTTGCCAAGCTTCTATTGTTGCTTCGTATCCAGACTCATTAGTTTGAGTATGATTAAATGGAGAGTCAGCATCATTTGATGCCATACCATGCCAAAGTTGTGAATTAGTATTTGTAGTTCCATTTGAGCATAGAAGTTGTAATCCTTGTTCCTTAACATTATATGTTTGAGTGTTTACATCATTATTTTCTAAGTAATTTGTAAAATACCATAAAGCAGCTTGTTGTGCTACTTCTACCATATCGTCTGGCAATTCTACTTGATTATATACATCACTTGGATCTAAATAGAAATATCCTTCTTTACCTTGTTGAGATACCATATTTGAATAATCATATCCCGTTTGAGTTGTATACCTGTATGCTTCTCCAATTGGATTGTCATTTATATCTAAAGCATCTACTTCTCTAAAAACTATACCAGCTTTTGCAAGTAGTTCTCTTTTTTGAGAAAGGTTGCTATCTGCTGTTCCATCTTGATTTGGTATATACATATTTTCTAATATCCAAAGTATTTGATTTAAATGCGTACTATTTCCAATATTGCTATATACTTTATTAGTATCTTTTTTTAATGATTCAATATCACTTGAAGAATTTAAATCATAATTTTTATTATATTCAATTGGTGTTCCCGTAGTTTTATTTCTCCATGCTTCACCTTCTTCAACATTTAAACAATAATAATTTGTTCCATTTGTAGATGACATTATTTGAAAAACCGGAAAATGTGATTCATTTCCTACAGTATTAAGTGCATATCCATTTGTAGGTACCCCATTAACATACCTAAAATATGATAAATACAATTCTTTGTCTTCTACTGTTGCTGCTAAACTTGGGATAACACTTCCTAATCCCAAAACAGCTACCATCATTACAATTAATGTTATAATAATTGCTTTTTTCATTTTCATAAAATTCCCTTCCTTTATACATATTTCGCTATATTTTATTTTACTATTTTCGTAAAGTTTTTGCAATAGGTTATTAAATAAATATTTTAAAAACTTTTTAATAACCTACAGGCACTAAGTCTTCCTGTTTGTTACATTTTCCTTACAATTATATTACATTTTCGAGACAAAATCAAGTATTTATGTAAATTTTTCTTAAATTTGTAATATTTTTTTCGAATTTTTATATATTTATACAGACTAATGTGGAGGATTTAAATGAATTTTAAAAAAATATTTTTTATTTTCTTTATTTTTATGCAGATTTCAACTATCTCATTTGCAGATAATTATTATGAAGATTTAGATGAAGATTTAGATGAAAATTTAGATTATTATATTTCCGTATCTTCAAATATATCCAATATACCTTCAATAAATGCAAGACATGCCATAATTTTAGATAGAGCTTCTAAAACCACATTGTATGGTAAAAACGAAAATGAAATATGTAAGATGGCATCTACCACAAAAATAATGACCGCAATTATAGTAATTGAAAACTGCCCTAATCTAAATGAAATAGTTATAGTCTCAAAAAAATCAGCACGGAACAGGAGGATCAAGACTTGGATTATCTACAAATGATAAAGTTACTGTCGAAAGTTTACTATATGGTTTAATGATGGTGTCTGGAAATGATGCTGCTGTTGCACTTGCAGAATATACCAGCGGATCTATTGAAGAATTTTCAAATTTAATGAATAATAAAGCTTTGTCTCTTGGTCTCTCTTCCACTAATTTTACATCTCCACACGGATTAGACCATGATGAACATTATACAACAGCATATGATTTAGCTTTAATTACAGATTATGCTCTTCGTAATGAAACATTTTCTAAAATAGTCAACACTCAAAGTTATATGGTAAATATAAACGGCAATTTGAAGCAAATAAATAATACAAATGAACTTTTGGGTTATTTAGAAGGTGTTTATGGAGTAAAAACTGGTTTTACAAATGGAGCCAATAGGTGCTTAGTTACTGCTTGTAAACGAAAAAATTTAGACATAATTTGTGTAGTTCTAGGATGCGATACAAAAAAAGACAGGACAAAAGATAGTATCAATCTCATAAATTATATATTTAATAATTTTTCTTTAATAAACATTAAAGATATAATAGAAACTAAAGTTGATGAATGGAATTTAAATAACAGTAGCTATTTTACAATAAATAAAGGAATTAAGCAAAATCTTGAAATAAAAATAAATGAATTACAAATCCCCTATGAATATATTGCAGTTAATAACTCAAATATTGAAAAACTTACTATTAATATTGAGGTAAATTCATACATAGATGCTCCTATTTTATCCGGATTTGCCGTCGGAAAAATTGAAGTTACTTTACCTCAAAGTTCGTCTTTTAACATTGATTTAGTCTGTTGTAACTCTATTCAAAAGAAAAACATATACTATTACATGAATAAGTTTTTAAAAGATTACTTTTTTCTCTTGACTTTTTAATATTTTTTTGTTAATATAGATAAGTAACTTTTGCGGGAATAGCTCAGTTGATAGAGCGCTGCCTTGCCAAGGCAGAGGTCGCGGGTTTGAGCCCCGTTTCCCGCTCCACATTTATTCATAAGTACAAATTTATATTTATGGCGAGTTAGCCAAGCGGTAAGGCACGAGTCTGCAAAACTCTGATGATCGGTCCGACTCCGATACTCGCCTCCATAATAACAAAAAACGGAACTAACATTTTCTAAGCTCCTAATGTCGCTAAGAAAATTTAAATTCCGCATAATTATCTACACGGAAAGTCTTATTCGTTTCACTCATGACTTTCCTAGTATATAAAAAACATAAATTCTATAAACTTAGAATTTATGTTTTCTTTGATTCTACAATACCCTAATAGGTCTAAATTATCTTCATTTTACAATCTCTGTCATTGCTTGTTTTAAGCTTTCTAGATCTTTTTCAGCTTTTTCATTAGTATCTGCCTTTACACCCATATAAAGCTTAATTTTAGGCTCTGTACCAGAAGGTCTTACACAACACCAAGCATCGTTTTCAAGCTCATAGTATAGCACATTTGATGTTGGAAGTCCTGTTTTTGATGTTTCTCCAGTTATCATATTTTTTACAATATCAAGCTTAATATCCTTAAACTCTAAAACCTTATACTCTCCTATTCTATCTGGTAAATCATTTCTCATGTTTTCCATCATTTGTTTAATTTTTTCTGCGCCACTTGCACCTTCTAATACTATTGCAACTTGGGTTTCTTTATAATATCCATATTTTTCATAACTGTTTATCATTTGATCCCACAACGTAATTCCCTGCTCTGCATAGAAGCATGCCGCTTCACATAAGCTCATTACTGCGGAAATTCCATCTTTATCTCTTGCATAATCTCCTATTAAACATCCATAACTCTCTTCAAAACCAAAGACATATTTTTTTCCATTTTCTTTTTGCTCTTCAATTTTAATTTGTTCACCTATATTTTTAAATCCTGTTAAAACTTCTCTAAAATCTAAATTATATTCTTTAGCAATTGCCTTAGCAAGATTTGAAGAAACAACTGTTGAAATAAACATACCGTTTTGAGGTAAAATTCCTTTACTTTCCATTTGAGAAATTCTATATTCTGCAATTAAAAGAGCTGACATATTTCCAGTGAAGTCCATATACTCTCCAGTTACTTTGTCTTTGGCATAAATTCCAAGTCTATCTGCGTCAGGATCATTTGCTAAGACAATATCAGCATCTACTTTTTTTGCTAAATCTAATGCCAATTTAAAGGCTTCTTTAGCTTCTGGGTTTGGATAGTCAACTGTAGGAAAATCTCCATCTGGTTCTTCTTGTTCTGGTACTACATATAAATTTTTTATTCCTATTTCATTTAATATTCTTTTAGCAGTTTCTCCTCCGGCTCCATGAAGAGGAGTATAAACAACTTTTATATTTTCTCCTTGTTTTTTTACAATTTCTGGATTTAAAACTCTTGATTTTAGTTCATTTATATACTTGTCATCTATTTCTTTTCCAATTATTTTAAATAACCCTTTTTCTTCGGCTTCTTTTTTACTTATTTTCTTTATCATTTTATAGTCTGTAATAGCTTTTACCTCGCTCGTAATATCTTTGTCTACAGGTGCTATTATTTGAGAGCCATCATCCCAATAAACTTTATATCCATTATATGCTGGTTTATTATGGCTTGCAGTAATCATAACACCAGCTGTGCATCCTAATTGTCTTACGGCATAAGATAATTCAGGTACCGGTCTTAACTTATCAAATACATAAGCTTTAATTCCATTCGCATTTAAAATCAGAGCTGTTAGTTCACTAAATTCTGGTGACATATGTCTAGAATCATAGCTTATAGCAACACCTTTATTTTGAGTTCCTCTTTTTAAAATGTAATTTGCTAAACCTTGTGTTGCTTTTCCTACTGTATAAACATTCATTCTATTAGTTCCCGCACCTATTATTCCCCTTAGTCCTGCTGTTCCGAATTCTAATTCTTTATAAAATCTGTCTTCTATTTCTTTTTCATTTCCTTGTATATTTAATAATTCTTTCTTTGTTTCTTCATCAAATTCATCGCTCTCACACCATTTTTTATACTCTTCCAAATAATTCATAAAAATTCACTCTCCTTTTAATCAATATACTATCAATAATTAAAAAAAAAAACAAGTTTTTTTTAATATTATTATTAAAAATCTTTACATTCTAACAAATTTTATAAAACATAGTAAATTGATAATATATATTTTGACTTAACAAAAAGACCTAAATTGTTGATTTTAACAACTTAAGTCTTTTATATTACTTTTTATAAAAATCATTATATAATTTTCTTGCTGTTTCAGGGCTATCTACTCCTTCGGCATTTTTTACTGGAGCAAATTCTTCTTCTCTTTTTACTCTTAAAATAGCCATATCATCTACTTCTCCAAAAGCATCAAATAAAAAAGCTTCGAATTTATATGCATTTGGACTTGTTGGAACTACCTTCTTTCCATCTTTATCAATGTAAGTAGCTTTTTTAAATGCTGAATGATATGGAAGTGGATTGCTTCCCATTCTTTCTATAGCTGAGATACTAAACAAATTACATAAAATATGTGACTCTCCATATAGAAGTTCTCCATTTTCGTCTGTAGCTTCAGCCATCTCATCTGTTATTTCAGAATATTCAACAACACTTGGTTTTCCATTTTTTCTGCAAAAAGCTCCAACTTTTTCGTGCGGATTAGCTTTTACAACAGATTTTCCTGCAGCTGTAACACCTTTATCAATAGCTAATCCCATAAGTACTGGGTCTACCATCTTAACCAAGCAATTATCTACACCGCCAATAAACACCCATTCAATTCCAAGTTGTTTCATTTTTTCTACCATTCCACTTTTAACAAGTGATTCATATACACCACCATGTCCATCAGCCGCTTCTTTTATTAAGTAATCTTCTCCAATTAAAATTTTTCCTTCAGTATCAACCATTGGAAGCTCTCCTTGAACAAAAAAGTATATGTTCTTTTCATATCCAAAAAACTTATTTTGTTTGAAAAAGTCAATAGTAGCTTGATTATTTTCCTTACTTGTCATTATAAACCATGGGATTTGTACGTTATATTTATTAGACTTCTCTTTAATATAATCACATAAAAGCTCAAATAGGGATTTATGTGATTCAAGTCCTATATCATATGTTCCTTTTGGTCCATCGTGTCCAAGTCTTGTTCCTT
>CAYTEX010000024.1:0-10092 GCA_964437015.1 uncultured Clostridium sp.
GTTCCGGCTCTTCGAAAATTTATAAAACGAAATGCTGACGCGGATTAGTTATTTTCAAAAAAGTACCCGGTCCCAAATTAAAAACACAATTTTTTTAAAAATGAATATTATACATATAAAAGGAGTTTTTTATGGATACATATTATTTTGATAATGCAGCTACTACTAAAGTTAAAGATGAGGTTTTACAAGAGATGATACCATATTTCAGCGAGAAATACGGTAATCCATCTGCTGTGTATGCTTTGGCTCGTGAAGCTAAAAAAGAAATAGAAAAAGCTAGAGAAAAAGTAGCTAATTTAATAGGCTGCAATAAAAAAGAAATTTATTTTACATCTTCTGGCTCTGAGGCAGATAATACAGCAATAAAAGGAATTGCCTATAAAAATAAACTGAAAGGAAATCACATTATTACTTCTAAAATTGAACATCATGCAATTTTAGAAAGTTGCAGGTTCTTAGAAACGCAAGGATTTGAGATAACTTATTTAAATGTTGATAAGAATGGATTTGTAGATTTAGATGAGCTAAGAAATTCAATCAAAGATGAGACTATATTAATTAGTGTAATGTTCGCAAATAATGAAATTGGAACAATAGAGCCAATAGAAGATATTGCAAAAATTGCTAGTGAAAGAAATATAATATTTCATACAGATGCTGTTCAAGCAGTAGGAAATGTTGATATTGATGTTAAATCTATGGGAATTGATATGCTTTCACTTTCTGGACATAAAATATATGGTCCAAAAGGAATTGGTGCTTTATATGTTAAAGACAATATAGACTTTGAAAAATTTATTAATGGTGGTCATCAGGAAAAAAATAAAAGAGCTGGTACAGAAAATACAGCTGGAATTGTAGGATTAGGTAAGGCTGCAGAACTTGCAAAGCAAAATTTAACTCAGCATATAGGTAATGTTAAAGAGTTAAGAAATTATTATGTAGAAGAGGTAAATAAAAAAATATCAAATATTAAAGTAAATGGAGCAATAAATGCAAGACTTCCTGGAAATAGTAATATATCTTTTGAAGGAGTAAATGGGAGCGACTTATTAATGGAATTAGATAATGTTGGAATTTGTGCTTCTAGTGGTTCTGCTTGCAACTCTGAAGAAATCACGCCTTCACATGTTTTAACAGCGATAGGCTTAGATAAAGAAACAGCGAAAGGTGCTTTAAGAGTAACTTTTGGAGAATTTAATACGAAAAATGAAGTAGATTATTTAGTTGAAAATCTAGAAAAAGCTGTTTCAAAATTAAGAGGTAATTAAGTTAAAATTTAATGGTTTAGAAGATGTTATATTGAATTTTTTTGCGTAAAAAAGTAAATACTAATACAAAGGAAGAAATTAGATATGAACAAGAAATATAAATTGAGAAATTTTATCTATGAAATCATTGAAACCCTGCTTGGTTCATTTATTATGGCTGCGGCGGTTTCTCTTTTCTTATTGCCAAATGAATTATCATCAGGAGGGTTTTCTGGTATTGCAACAGTCCTGTATTATTTATTTAAATTTCCTGTTGGTACAACTATAATTGTTCTTAATATACCTTTATTTATAATTGCAACTTTTAAAATTGGAAAAAAATTTCTTTTTAAGGCAGTAATTGGAACAACAAGTTTGTCTATTTTTATTGATATATTGGAGAAATTAACACCTTTAACCAATGATAAGATTTTAGCATGTGTATATGGTGGAATTTTAACAGGACTTGGGACAGCACTAATTTTGAGGGCACATTCTTCAACAGGAGGTTCTGATCTTGCGGGAAACATTATTAAGGAATATAAACCTATGGCTAGAACAGGAAATTTGATAACAATTATTGATGCAGTGATTGTTTTATTAAATGTTGTTTTTCTTAAAAAGATAGAAATTGGACTATATTCTGCGATTACAATTTATTTGATGGGAAAAATTATTGATATAATTTTTGAAGGAATATATTTTACA
Source organism: uncultured Clostridium sp. (assembly GCA_964437015.1). Lineage (GTDB taxonomy): Bacteria > Bacillota > Clostridia > TANB77 > CAG-508 > CAG-269. Next base: position 1,962 of record CAYTEX010000024.1, read on the forward strand.
AAACTTGTATTTATTATAAGTGATAAAAATGAGGTGTTAACTAAAATTATAGAAAAAGAAGTAAAAAGAGGAGTTACAGGATTGTATGGAAAAGGAATGTATACGGAAAAAGAAAAGCTTGTGCTCATGTGTGCTATTGGAAGAAAAGAGCTGGCAGAACTTAAAAGTAAAATAAAAGAAGCGGATCCAAATGCGTTTTTAATTATAACAAATTCTAGAGAAGTACTAGGAATTGGTTTTAAATAATAATTGACAATTATTATCTTTTATAGTAGAATACTTTTGAAAAACTATATTTAATAGGAGGCAATATGAGTAGAGGAAAAAGATATGAAGAAGAAAAGCTAAACTTAAAAAAGGTTTTTGCTGTAATTATGGCACTAATTGTAATAATTATTTTAGTATTTGCGTTTAAGCAAATTTTAACTAAAGCTAAAAACACAAAACCAGTTGAATCAATAGATTATTATGCTTTATATGTGGATGAAAAATGGGGAATACTTGGAAGCAATGGAGAAATTGTAATTAATCCAATGTATCAAGAAATTCCAATCGTAGTAAATAAAGAAAAAGATGTGTTTTTGTTTACTTATGATATCAACGAAGAAGATGGAACATACAAAACAAAGGTTGTAAATAAAAATAACGAAGAAATTTGGACAAATTATAATAAAATTGAAGCACTAGAAAATTTTGATAATGCTGAAAATGTTTGGTATGAAAAAAACGCTTTAAAAGTTCAAAAAGATGGAAAATGGGGATTAATAAATTTAGAAGGTAAAGAATTATCAGAAATTATTTATGATGATATAAAAACTTTAAAGGGAATTGAAAACAGTATTATCGTTGAAAAAGATGGAAAATACGGCCTTTTAAATAGCAAGGGAGTTAAAATTTTGGATACCATATATTCTGAAATTTCAAGCTTTGGAGATGACTATATTAATGGATATATAACAAAAAGCGAAGATGGAAAATATGGAATTGCAAACGTATCAGGTGAACAAGTGCTTGAAAACAATTATGATGAAATTGAAAATATATATAATGATAAATATTTTGTAATTATAGAAAATGGAAATCAACAATTAATTGACAAAAATAATGAAAAAATATTAACAGAAAATTTTGATGAGATAAAACAAATAACATCTTCTGGTGTTATATATATTAAGAATGGAAAATATGGTTTCATGGATTTTGAAGGGAATTCAATTATAAATCCAGATTATGAAGTATTAAACGAAATTAATACAGATGTATTTTTAGCTCAAAAGGATGGAAAAGCTGGGGTAATAAATAAAGAACAAGAAGAAAAAGTAGCTTTTAATTTTAAAAATATATATTACAATAAAAAAGCTGGAGTATATATTGCTGAAAATGAAAACTTAACACAAACTATTATGAATTCAAATTTTGAAACAAAAGTTGTTGGAATTTTATCAGAGCTTAATATAGATGACGGATATATGAAAATAAAGACCGACAATGGATATAAATACTATAATTTTAAATTTGAAGAAAAAGATGTAAAAAATATATTTATGAATAATAAAATATTTGTAAGTCAAAAAGATGGAAAATATGGATTTGTAGATAATAAAAACTCTCAAGTTGTAGATTATATATATGATGATGCAACAGAAATAAATGAATATGGATATGCTGCAGTAAAAAAAGATGGTTTATGGGGAGCAATTAATCAAGATGGAACAACGGTTATAGAACCTAAATATAATCTAGATGAGAATTTGAAAATTTATTTTATTGGAAAATGGCATTTAGGAACAGACTTAAATATGAATTACTATTGTGAAAAATAAATAATAAAAAACTAAAGGTAAAAAGGAGAAAAAAGATGGAGCTAAAGACAAGGTATCAGTACACATATTTTATAAATACTTTTGTTATAAAAGAAAGTAAATATTCAAAATATATATTAAAACTACTTAGAGATAAAAGATTTAAATTAAAAATATTTGATAAAAATAGGGATTTAGAAATTTATACTTATTTTTTACCTAAAATTAGAGAGTTTATGTTTGGAACTTTTGAATTAGCTGAAAGACAAAAACAATCAAAATTCAATGAATTACCTATAGAAACAAGAGCTGCAATTATTTCCAAATATCCATGTGTTACATTTGAATATGATTTACCACAGGATATCCAAGGAAAAACTGTAGACGAAAATAGCATCTTTTTTAAAATCCAAAAAATTGGAGTAGTACTGTTTAATACAGGAATATGTTTTTTGTATTTAAAAACTAATATAGATGATAATAATGAATTTGAGAATGTACTTAATTTTAACTATAAATTCAGAGATATTAATCAAGAAGGAAATAACTTGAAAAATTATGATAATATAAAAGTACAAGCAGATTCATTTGAAAATATTGTTGCTATAAAGGATTTTATAGATAGTGTAACAGGACCTAATATAGATGCTTTAAAATACAACATAGATATAGAGAGATTTTATACATATTCATACACATGTATTAGTCAAGACGCGTGGAATATAAATGAATCATTTGAGAATATAAAAAATGAGTTTTATAAATATATAAATGTTCTCCCATATGATTGTAATAAAAATTCTATAATTGGTGAAAACTCAAAAATAATTGCAAATTCAAAATATTCTAAAATAGGAATTTCAAAATTGGGAGTTACTGCATTAAGTTCTGACTGTGATATAAATAATTACACTGTATTACCTACAGAATTCGAAAATCAGTATTTTTATACATATATATTATCATTATATTTAAAAGTGTATTTAAAAAAGCTAAACTATGAATTTAAAGAAGGAAAAGGAATAGACAAAATAAGAAAAAAATTTGTTGATTTTACAAAAAAAATCTGGATTCAAGAAATCACATCTGAAGATGAAGGAAGCCTTTATTATAGCTATTTAAAGGAAACTATGGAAATTGAAAAAATATATAATGAGGTGAAAAATAAATATAATATTTTATATAGTGAGCTAAAAATAGAAAAGAGTGAAAAAATGACAGTTTTTATAGTTCTAGTTTTGGTTGCTATACTGATTTTTAATATAATCAATTTTATATTGTATTTTAAATAAAGGAGCTCTAATGAAGGTTAAGTGTGGAGTAGATATAATAGAAATATCTAGAGTAAAAGAGAGCATAGAAAACTTAGGAGAGAATTTTTTAAATAGAGTATATACTAAAAAAGAAATAGAATATTGTGAAGGTAGAGGCAAATCAAAATATGAACATTATGCGGCTAGATTTGCGGTAAAAGAAGCGGTGTTTAAAGCATTATCGCAGATGGTAAATGATAAATATTCAATTACGTGGAAAGACATTGAAACAATAAATGATGATCAAGGTAGACCCAAAGTGGAAATTTTATTTATAAAAAATAATAAAATAGAAAATATAGATGTTAGCATATCTCACTGCAAAGAATATGCGATAGCCAATGTTGTTGTTCTACTAAAATAAAAGGAGAGACTATGGAATTTTTTGATAGTCATATGCATATTGATGATAATCAGTTTGACAAAGATAGAGAAAAAGTAATAAAGAAAATTTATAACGCTGGAGTTACTAAAGCAATAGACTTAGGATGTGATATTAATTCATCAAAAAAAGTGCTAGAAATAGCAAACAATGTGGATTTTATATATGCAGCTGTTGGGTTGCATCCAGAAGAAATTCCACAAAGTGAAGATGAATTGTGGAAAACTATTTCTGAAATTAAAACTTTAGCAACTCAAAATAAAAAAGTTGTAGCAATAGGAGAAATTGGACTGGATTTTTATTGGAGAAAGGACAATAAAGATTTACAAAAGTTAGCATTTAAAACTCAAATTGAACTGGCAAATGAGTTAAAACTCCCAATTTCAATTCATACTAGAGATGCTATTGATGATATGATTGAAATTATTAGAAAAAATAAAATAGAAAATTCAGGGGTATTACATTGTTGCCCTTTTAGCCCTGAACTTGTTAGACACGGATTAGAATCAGGCCTTTATATTGGATTTGGAGGAACAACTACTTTTAAAAATTCTAAAAATGCACAAAAGATACTTCGAAATGTACCTATAGACAGAGTTTTAATAGAAACAGATTCACCATATTTAGCTCCAGAACCTGTCAGAGGCACAAGAAATGATTCAAGTAATTTAATTTATATAGTTAATAAAATAGCAGAATATAAAAACATGGAACCAGAAGAAATTGCCAAAAGAACATATAATAATGCAGAAAAATTATTTAAAATATAAAGAAGAGGTGTTTACGATGTCAGAAAAGATTTATACAATAGAGGAAATAAAAGAAAACGTGAAAGATATATTAAAAAAAGCAAATATAAAAAAAGCTATACTATTTGGCTCTTATGCTAAAAATAACCCAACACCTAAAAGCGATATTGATTTGGTAATTGATAGTAATGGACTTTTATTAAATATATATTTCTATGGTTTACTAGAGGATTTGGTGCAAAAATTACAAAAAAATGTAGATTTGATAGAAATCTCAGAAATACAAAAAGACAGTAAAATATATAAAGATATTCAAAAGGAGGGGATTGTTATATATGAACAGTAGAGATAGAATAATAATCCAAAAAATAATAGGATATATAGATGACGTGGAAAAATATGTTGAGGGGATTGAGGCAAGAGATTTTTTAGATGATAAAAAAACAATTACAGCTTGTGCATTTACAGTTTCACAAATAGGGGAATTGGTTAAAGAAGTTACCGAAGATACTATAGAAAAAAATTCGAATATTCCTTGGAATAGTATAAAGGGAATGAGGAATAGAATCGTACATGATTATGAAAATGTTGATTTATCCGTTCTTTGGGGAACAATAAAAGAAAGCTTGCCTGAATTGAAAAACGAATTAAAAGATATCATATTAAAAGAAAAAGATATTTTATTTTAAAAGGAGATTTAAATGTTAGAAGTAAAAAGAGATGATTTTGATGAAAGTTTAGAAGATATAATGGAATCTATAAATGGAATTTTAAATAAAACTGGAAAAGGCTATGAAACTAAAGAAGATAATATTGATGAGAAAGATGAAAATAAAAAGAATTAAGAAAGAGGGAAAAATATATGTTAAAAGAACAATTAATGCAAGACTTAAAAGATGCTATGAAAGAAAAAGACACAATAAAAAAAGATACAGTTCAAATGGTAAGAGCTGCAATTTTACAAATTGAGAAGGATAAAGCAATAGAAGTTGATGATTCAAAAATAATAGAAATAATTGCAAAAGAGGTAAAAGGTAAAAAAGATGCTTTAGTAGAATTTGAAAAAGGTGGAAGACAAGACTTAATAGACCAGACAAATTCTGAAATTGAGATACTAAGTAAGTATTTACCTAAGCAACTATCAAAAGAAGAAATAAAAGAAATTGTTCAAAAAATAGTTAATGAATTAGGTGCAACATCAATGAAAGATATGGGACCTGTTATGAAAGAGGCAAAAAATCAAATAGGTGCAGGAGCTGATGGAAGAGCTATTAATGAAGTTGTAAAAGAACTTCTTGCATAAAAATGCTCTTGCACAACAAGTACACTCTATTTTTTTCGCAAGTTTTTGCCTTGTCAAAATTTAATTCTTTCAAAACTAGTGTGAATTATGATTAAAAAATTATAATAAAACAAAAATGTATGTTCTAAATTAATTAAAATAATAATAAAGTCTAAAAGGTGATAAAATGGAAATTATAAAAACTAGCCTTTTAGGCTTATTTTTTGGTACTTTTGGAACAACTCTTGGTGGGATTATTGGTTGTACATTTAATAATGTTTCTAATAAATTTTTAAGTTTTATATTATCTTTTGCATCTGGTCTAATGATGTCAGTAATTTGTTTTGATTTAATTCCAGAGGCTATTCAACTGTCTAATATTTTAATTTCAGCTATTGGGATATTATTTGGAATATTTGCAATGATTTATTGTGATTTATTAGTACAAAAAAAATTTAGAGTAGATAAAAAAATAAGCTCAAATAGTCTTTTAAAAACAGGAATTATTGTAAGTATAGGACTCGCAATTCACAATTTTCCAGAAGGCCTAGCAATTGGTTCTGGCTTTGATGTGTCGGCGGGGTTAGGAATAGGCCTTGCAATTGCTATTTGTCTGCATGATATACCAGAGGGAATTTCTATGGCTGTTCCAATGAAAAATGGAGGAATGAAAATTTGGAAAGTTTTATTATATGTAATTCTTTCTGGAGTAACAACTGGAGTTGGAGCATTAGTTGGAGCAATTATAGGGAATATATCCCAAACTATTATTGCTATGTCTCTTGGCTTTGCAGCAGGAGCAATGCTCTATATAGTATCAGGAGAATTGATACCTGAGTCAAATAGACTATATAAAGGAAGAATAAGTACACTAGGTAATATGATAGGTTTTTTAATTGGAATTGTAGCTACAAAAATATAAAAGAACATTTTTTTGTGAAAATTAATTTTGTTCGCTTGATTTTTATAAAAAAGTTAAGTATAATAGCCGAGTAAATGAGAAAAGCAAAGGAGCAAAAAAATGCAAGATATATTAAATGGATTAAATAACAAACAATATGAAGCAGTAGTTCAAACAGAAGGACCAGTTTTGGTAATTGCAGGTGCGGGAAGCGGAAAAACAAAGGTATTAACACACAAAATTGCATATATTATTCAAGAAAAAAAGGCTATGCCTTGGCAAATTCTAGCAATTACATTTACAAATAAAGCGGCGAATGAAATGAAAGAAAGAATCGCGAGCCTTATTGGAGAAGATGCAAAAGATTTATGGATGGGAACATTCCACTCAATTTGTGTTAAAATTTTAAGAAAACATATAGATAGAATTGGATTTGACTCATCATTTATAATATTTGATACATCTGACCAAAAATCAATGGTAAAAAAATGCTTAAAAGAGCTTCAAATAGATGATAAACAATTTTCTGAAAAAGCAGTTCAAGCAGAAATTAGCAATGCAAAAAATGAAATGTTAGAACCAGATCAATATTTAGCTCAGGCACATGGAGATTTTAGAAGAGAAAAAATAGGACAAGTATATAGCTTATATCAAAAAAGACTTAAAGAAAATAATGCAATAGATTTTGATGATATTATTAATTATACAATTAAAATATTTAATGAAAATCCAGATGTTTTAAACTATTATTCATCTAAATTTAAATATGTTTTAGTAGATGAATATCAAGATACAAATAAATCTCAATTTACACTTGTAAAGCTATTAGCAGAGGTAAATCAAAATATTACAGTTGTAGGTGATAATGACCAAAGTATTTATCGTTTTAGAGGTGCTGATATTGCTAATATCTTAAATTTTGAAAAGGACTTTAAAGGAACAACAGTTATAAAATTAGAGCAAAACTATCGTTGTACAGGTAACATTTTAAAGGCTGCGAATGCTATTATAAAAAATAATGAGACAAAATATGAAAAAAAATTATGGACAGAAAATAATGAAGGCAACTTGCCAAAAGTATATTCGGCAGATAATGAATATGATGAAGCATCCTTTATTGCTGAGCAAATAGAACATTTAAAAAGAGAAGAAAAATATAACTATTCGGATTTTGCAGTTCTTTATAGAATGAATACACAATCAAGAGCAATAGAAGATATTTTAAGAAGAGAAGCTATTCCATATAAAATAGTAGGAGGCTTAAAGTTCTATGAAAGAAAAGAAATTAAGGATATTGTTTCTTATTTAAGATTAATACAAAACTCGGCAGATAATTTAAGTTTAATTAGAATAATTAATGAGCCTAAACGTGGTATTGGGACTACCAGTATGGATAAAGTAGCAGACTTAGCAATTCAAAACGAAACATCAATGTATGAAATAATAAAAGATGCAGATAAGTACGGACTAAATAGAGTATTTTTAAATTCTAGAGAGTTTGTTAATTTTATTGAAGAAGCTAAATCGAAGAAAGACAATATGCAAATATCTGAATTTGTAAAATATGTTCTAAAAAAATCTGGATATATTAAAGCTTTAGAAGATGAAAAAACAATCGAAGCAGAGAATAGAATAGAAAACTTAGAAGAATTTCTAACAGTTGCAATGGAATTTGAAAAAGAAGAAGCTGAGGCAAATTTAA
>CAYTEX010000025.1:0-9835 GCA_964437015.1 uncultured Clostridium sp.
TAGATCCTCTAATAAATTATAAGAAGAATCATTCCTTACAATAATATTGAAATTATTTAAATGCAGTTGATTGTTTTGTTCTAATCTTATACAACGTACTATGTCTCTTAAAACTTCTTTATTTTGTATTACCCCACACAAATTATCTAATTCATTTATAATTTTTTCGTCTTTTGAATCTAAATCATAATTACTTAACATAATTTCACTCCCTATTCAAAAAAAATAATATTAACACACATATAATACAATAAAATAAGCAATTACAAAACCCGTCTGGTCACGTAATGCTGTTTTAGATTGTATAAATACTATTTATAAACTTCTAAATCCCCATTTTTTGAAAAGTTTTTCTAGCTTATTGCTTTCAGCTATATTTTTATAGTTTGTTAAATCTTTTGGATAAAAGCAATTTCTCTCTTCAATATATATTCCCCCATTTAAAAGATTCTGTTTTGAATGTATTAATATTCTTAATCTCCAGTCATTCTCTTTTAAAGAAAGTGTTAATAATAAATTCTCCTTTCCGAAATGCAATCCCTTACATTTATTACGCTCTGTTTCTAGAAAAATTTCTTTTTCAATATCTGATATTTTTTGTAGTTTCTTTTTCATAATACCTCTTTTCCTACAATATAAATCTAAAGGTAAAAAAGCCCTGGAATAATCCAAAGCCTAAACTTATTATAATTTATTTCTATATATTTTCAAACATATTTGGTCACATAACGCTTATAGTCCATATCTTTTCATTGCATTTTTTATAATATTTTGCATTTCTTTTCTTAATGAAATAGGTTTTTTTACCTCAACTAAATCGATATTTCTCATAGCCCACATTTTAAAACCTAATGGATTTGTATCAACTAATAACTTAAAATGTTCATCATCGTTTGCAAGCTTTTCAATAGTAACATTTCTTCCAAAGATTTCAAATATTGTATTTAATAACCATATATGACATATAGCTTCAATCTCTTCTTTTTTTCCACCAAACATTTCAGTTGAAGATTCAGCAAAACTTTGGATTTCACTTTTCTTTTTTCTAATTGTTATGTCTTCTTCTAGAATTTCAATGTTTTTTATTCTATCTATTCTATAGTTGTAAAACTCACTTTGTCCTTCTTTTATTCCAATTAAATAAAACTCCTGCTTACTATATACAATTGCATAAGGAGATACTACTGGAGTGCTTACTATTATTTTCTCTAATTTATTTGTTATTGCATATTTCCAATATTCAAATTTTATTTTTTTATTTTTAAAGATACTTTCAGATATATCTTCAATATTTTTTATTACTTCAACATTTTCTGTTTTCGAGTTGTTTGCATATATACGATAATCTTTAATTTTTTCATTTTCATATACTGTTTGAATGTTTTTACACTTTTTTATAATATTTTTAGCAATAGAAGGAACTATATAATTAGCATAGCAAAAGTTATCTATTATTGCCCTAACTTCTCCTGGCTCAAAGTCTGTTTCAGGATCACGGTTAAGATAATATCCTTTTCCATTATCGTCTCTGGTACTTATATCATAATCTAATTTATATTTTAATAAATTAATATTTCTCCTTATTGTTCTTGGATCAATTTTAATATTGTATATTTCTTTAACTTTCTTTTGTATTTCAACTGTTGAAAGCATATGATCTTCGTCACTATATTTTTTTAGTACATTTAATATATATAATATGTTTCCATTTTTCTCATATAAATCCATATTTATTCTCCATTTTACCTTTAATTATATCATCCGATACTTTCTTCATATTATTATATTCTTTTTTGTTATTCATTTTTCCCCCTCAATCTTTTTTCTTCGTTATTGCTTTATATCTCTTATACCAAAAACAGCAATCTAAAATTTTCATAGGGGTATACTTGTATTTCTTTTTATATTTTTCATCCATTTGACTATTAAAATTATCTCTAATTTTTTCAAGTTTATCCTCATTTTCTATATAATAATCCGCAAGCATTTCAATAGATTTTTTATTCAATTTACCAGGAATTTTCTTGCTTTTTATTTTTATCTTTCTAACTTCTTCTTTAAAAAATCCATCATAAGCTGGTACGCATCCCATTGTACCCATTAGAATTTTTGAAATTAATATATCTGAAACATCTGTTTTTACACTCTCTATTCTATTATTATTATATATTTTTTTTAAACGATATACTAAACCATCCTGATTATCAAATAAAATTCTCATAGTTTTCTCATCTCTATAATTATCAATCTTCATTTTCCATAATGCATCATATTTATAATTTTCTCGTTTATTAGCATTTTCATTTCCATATAATAGAAGCTTAACAGCATTATAATGTACTTTATAATCTTTTTTTAATAAAAAAGTAGATGCTCTATACATTCCCCAACTAGCAAGAAAAACAAAAAGGTGTAAACTCAAAGTATCTATATCTATCGTTCTATTATTTTTTAATTGTTCATTAGCATTTTGAAATTCATTATAGCAATATTCCCATGACTTGAATCGGGTTTTTCTCTTTTTTTCTTCTTTACAAGTCATTTCTTCTAAAAATTTTCTTCCATATTCTGAAATATCCATTTTTTTTCCTCTTTCCTACTATTCTTGTTTGTCTTTTCTATTCTCCTTTACTCTTATTGTAAGCATCTTTTTATTTCTTATTATTTTCTAAATATTTATCTAGTTTTCTTTTAATTATATAGGCATTTTATATTTCTTCATATTACTCTTCTCCTATAATTTCCTTAAATTTTTCCCATATTTTTACCATAGCTAAAGTATCCAATTCACAATAAACCAATAAACCTTTTCTAATTTCTTCTTGTTCTTCTTTTGATTTATATTTTAAACTCGCAAATGCCTTTGATGCCTGGTCTCCATTATGAACTACTGGTAAATTATGATAGTCTAGTTCTGGATCATTTGGATATAGTGCTGGTAATACTGCTTTTATTGATGCAGATCCGTGCATTTCTTTACAATAATATGATCTCTGTTTAAATGGTACTAAAAAGTCCACCATATTACTGTTAATTCTATCCAACTCTTCTTTTAAATCCGGATATAATTTAGCAATTTCTTTATTTCTAGCTGGTTCAAACGATTTGTTGTATATAATTACACTTCCATTTTCAGGCATATCTTTAATCATACTTTCTGCAAAATGCCTAATAAAATCTTTATCATCAACATCTGCTAGAAATTCTCTATGCTCTATAGGTGCTCCTTCTTCTTTTATGATATGTAGCGAGTATTGAAAAGGTAGTTGTTGATATGGTGCAGTTCCTATAATTTCTGGTATTGCAAGTTGATATGTTTCATAATCTATAAAGTACAATGGATATTTTAATGAATCTAATAGTTCTTTTATAGCCTTTTTATCAATTTTTGTTCCTAAATCATTTAATTCAAAATCAATCTGCTCTAATGCTCTTTCCTGTAAATCCTCATATTGTAAATCTTCAAAAGATGTTTTTCCTTCATAGTATTTTTCAAATTTTGTTTTTTTTGCATTTGGTCCTAGTATAGTTAAATCAAATACATTTGGTGTAGGTAAATTTCTTGTACAATATGGCCAAAAATCGCATAAATATGGATTTTCACAATTGAAACCAATATCAATGTCAGGTTCATGATTTTTGTCATGTTTTTCCATAAATTCATTAAATTCTTCTATATTATTTGCTATTTCATCTTTCTTTGAAATAGCAATTTCAGTTATATCTTCTATTTTAAATAATTTGTCTAGTTCTAACACTTCTTCTCTTATGTATTCATCACTTAAATGAACAATTGCTACATTTTTAACATTAAAACCTAATTGTGTCAAAACGTAATATTGATATGAAGCATCGTCTATAAAAATATCATGCATTCTTTTTGAGCTTTTTACCTCATATATTTCTACTCCATCAACATCATTTTTTAATATATCTACACTACAAAAATTATTATTATAATCAAAAGATGCTTCTGCTATAACATTTGGTTTATTTCTTAGAAATTCATTGGTTTTTTCTATCATTTTATTTAAGTCTTCATTAAATTCCACATTTTCAAATTTTCCAAATATATTTCTTGCTAATTCGCCAACTCTCCTTCCACTCTCATAAACTGCATCTTTATCAGCTGGTACTGCTTTATCCGGTTTATATTTTCTTAGCCATAATATTTTTTGACATTGTATATATTTACAATATCTTGATTTTGATAAATATTCTTTATTCATAATATAACCTCTCTTAAATCCAAATCATATATTATCTCTATTATTATTTAAAGTCAATTGGTCACATAGTGTCATATTTGTTATATACTTTAAAAATATTTTTTTAAATACTTCTTCATTTCATTGTTTCTCACATATATAAATGTTCCCTTCAATCCTCTAGTTAATAAAATATAATAAATATTTTCAACAAACTTCACTAATTCTTCATCATTTAATATAGCTTTTTTACCTACAACATCTTTATATTTCTTCTTATTGACTATAATTTTTTTGTTAGTAGCATCATAATCTATTTCGTCTCCGATAATTACTCCAACATAATCTGCTTCTACGCCGCCTAATACATGAATGCATCCAACTTCATTAAATTTATTTTTCTTATTGATCCAATCAATTTCTGTTGAATTCCAATCTATTTTACAACCTTCTATTTCTGTTCCAGTTTTATCAAAAAAATATCCTGATGCTTTAATAGCTTTTCCTTCATTTAGATTTTCATTAATACTTTTGATTTTTTTCTCAAACTCTTTATATTCATCATATATTTTAATATTATAGCCTTGAAAAATCTTCCTCTTTTTAGGTGGTTTTTCACTAAAAATATTCTTTACGTATTCTATATATGCTTCTCCTCCTAAACATCTTTCTTGAACAGTTAATTTTTCAAAATAAGTTGGATTTTTCAACTTTTCAATTATATACTCTTTTGGAATATCAGATGACCTAATACTTTGATTTTCATCATAGAAAAAAACTTGATTTTTACTTAACTTTAGAATCCAATCCAATTGATTTCCATCATTTTTACATTTTTCAAATGGCAATCCCATTTTTTTATTCATTCTGTCAAATTGTAAATACTGATTTCCATTACTTAAATTATATCTTCTGTTCAATCTATGTGTCTCATCTACTATTAATAAATCAAATATTTTTTCATCTTTTTTTATGTATTCATATAATTTGCTAAGTTCTGAACCAGAGTATACCCTTAAAGCGTCTAAATCATCGTCATTAAAATAATTTTTATTGTATTTTAAATCCTTTTTCTTTAATCCTGGTATATTTTTTATACATTTCCTTATTATTGTACAAAAGTTTTTCATAGGAGCAACATATCCAATTGTATATTTTTTTCCCTTTTTACTTGAAAAAGTTTCTACTATTTTTTCTACCTGGTCTAAGGACTTATTTACCATATCTTCAGTTATAATATTGTCTGAATAGGAATAATCTGTTATTCTTTTAAATAAATGTAATGCTATAGCAGTTTTTCCTGTTCCAGCTGCTCCTTCTATAAGAATTTTCTTTCCATCTTTTTGGTTTTCCGTTAAATTAGATATTATTCTTTCTACCACTTCATTTTGTTTATCATTTAGATTAATATATGGCGAATACTTGTATTCATTTTTCTGAATCATATCTTTGTATACATTTTCTACAATTCCAACTTTATCTCTTAATGCATTCCAAATTATTTCAAAAATCTTTTCTGTATTCCTTTTATTATAATAATTATTATATCTATTTGAACATTTTTGTACATTATCAGGAATGTATTTATCTGCACTCATTCCTCTAATTAATGCCGCTTCAATCTCCAAATTAGTTGACTTATTTGCTTGTCTATAATCAATGTATAATACTCTATTATAGCATTTTTTTCTGGCGTCCTCTAAGTGCTCTGACATTCTCTTTTTGAAGTTTGTAGTTTCTCCTATATATACGCTTCTTAGTGTTTTATTATATAAAATATAAACTACTGGCCAATTACTTTCATGTTTTTTTTCAGAATATATTTTTTTTATATTTTCATTCTTAAACTCAATATCATATACTATTTCTATACTATTATCGATTTTTTCTTTTTTCATAATTTTTAATTCCTTTTTTATAATTCATTATATTTTTACAATATAAAATTATTATAGCATCTTTAATAAAAAAAACAAATAACCTTTAAATGATTTCTAAATATTAAATACTTTTATATTACACAAATAAAACATAAAACCTTCGGGTTATGAGAAGTTACTGTAATTTAGTGAAATTAAGGGTTTTAGCTGATTTATCAATGAAAATTGGGGAAGATTATTTCGAACATTTGTGTCTTTTCAAGTCCTTTTAGGAGAATTTCTTCATCAACTTTTCCCCAATGAATTATACATGGCTTTTTATGGGTTAGTTTTTGAAATAAAAACAATCAAAATTTATATTAGGAGGTTTACTGTGATTAGTATAACTTATCATAAGGAAGGAGATTATTTAATTCCTGATTTGATTATGAAGAAATTTAATTCAACATATAATATTGGAAAATATGGGCATTTAAGAAATAACTTTTTAAAAGAACATAAAAGAGGATTATATACTGAATTAATGATTAAAGGAACTTTGACAGATCATTTAATAGATATTGATAAAACTGCTACTGCAATGGTTAAAAATATAGTTGATAAACTTGCTAAGGCAGAAAATGTGAATGAAGATTTAAAACTGTCTAACCAATTAGAATGGGTTAGATGTATGAATAATATTAAAAACAGAGCTGAAGAAATTGTTTTTAATGAATTAATATATGTGTAGGAGGAAATAAAAAATGAGTTTTAGAGAAGTAAATGATGATATTTTAAAAGAATTTTGGGAATATAGAGACCAAACTGAATTTGTATTTATGACAAAGGAAGATAAAAAACATATGCTTTATTTTGATGAGATTACAAGCAAAATCTTAAATAGCATTCCTAAACAAAATAGGAAATTTGTGCAGCAACAACTAAATAAACTTGATGATAATTTTTCTGAGTATGTTGGCTATTGGAGTGAAAAGTATTATAGGAATGGATTTGTAGATGGTGTGCAGATGATGTGTGGGTGTTTTGAGGAATAACTTTATACTAGTGAATAGTACATCGAGGAGATAGATACACTATCTCCTCGAATTTTAACTAATTATTTCATGCTTTGATGAAATAACTTCCATATCTTCGTCTAATACTTTTATCAATTTCCAAGAATATGTATTATTAGCTGGAAGATAACCATTAAAAGTATTTCCATCTGCATATTTAATATATCCATAAGCATTACATTCTTTTCCATTAGCTCTAATTTTTATTCTATTAACAATACACCAATTTCCAGCATTCCAACTATCACGCATAATCATTATCTTTTTAAAATTACTTTTTTTAGCCAAAGATAAAATAGTATCATATTCAATTTTATCACTCAAAATAATCACCTCTACTTTCGCCAAATTTTCTCTATATTATTAGCAATCTTCTTTTTTTGAATAATATGAATACGCTTTTGTAATTCAATTAAATTAATTCTATCTTTTTCACATACCTTTTCCATAACAAGACACTTGTAATCTTTATCAAGAAACTTCCACCTTGTTGCTTCTTTTAGCAATTGATTGAGAACATTAATTACTTCAATAATCGTTTTATTTGATGGTTTAGAAGTATGATTCCATTTTCTTTCTTCGTTAAGATAATTTTCAAAATCTTTAATTCTATTTTTATTAAAATCTTTTAATTTTATATTACCTAAATATTCATTTATAATTCCTAATCTATCTTGATAAGTGCCATAACTATTAAATGAAATTTTTTTATATTTATTTTCTAGAAAAAGAAGACTTAACTCAGCTATTGTCAAATTTGAATCAATGATAATTTCTTTTCTTTTATTGGAAACCATACTTCGCACCTCGTTATAGGACAATCATTGTCAAAGTATTCATCATTATAACATTCAAAAGCTATTTCATAATTATTATCAAGTTCATATTCTTTATGCTTTTTTAACCATTCATTATAAAAATATGATTTTATAGCACTTATAATAAAAAATTTATCATCAATTCCTTCCGCATTTAATGCAATCCATTTTTGTTTCGGAACTTTAATAATTTTAAATTCTTTAGGATAATAGCTAAATGGGGTATAATAATTTGCATAAAATGTATCTTTATCTTTTCTTTCTTTATCATAATAATAAGATAATTCAAACATTTTTCCATTTTCATTAATAATCGCCATTTGTTCAAATTTATCTTCTATTGTATCAATATTTCCTGAAAAAGAATCTAAATAAGAAACTCCTATAAAGTTCATTTCTTCTATTTCTCTAATTACAAAATCTTTAGGTTCACTAATGTATTGTGAATAATCCTCAATGTAGATAGGATTCATAAAATTATCAATTAGCTTCTCTGTTTTTTCTTTACGTTTTAATTGAATTGGTGTAATTCCAAAAGTATCTTTAAAAGCCTTTGTAAACCCATCCGCACTATATAAATACTTTTCAGCAATATCTGAAATATTTTTATTGAATGTTATTAGATCACCAAAAGCATATGACATTTTTCTTCTTTTTACATATTCTTGAATATTCATATTTGCATACTTTTGAAAAATCTTAGAACAATAATGTTGTTCATATCCACAAACTTCAGCAATATTTTTATTCGTTATTTCTTCGCTATTTTTTATTTTTTCTTCAATATATTCTATTGCTTTGTTAAATACACTAATTAAACTACTCATTTTCTTCTCCTTTCAATCGTAATCAAATATTTGATTAAATATATAATAACAAAATTTATATTATAAATCTCGAAGATAATAAGCTTTATTTTTAATCTTTTGTATTTGGTTATTTAGACGAATTTGTTGATATTTAAGTATTTCTACAAATTTGCAAAAAATAATCCGACTTAAATGAATATTTTTAAGTCGGATTATATAATATTTTTATAATTATGTCAATTCTACTATTATTATATTAGCTTGTTTTCTTTTTCTTCTTTTTTACTTCGACACCAAGTTCTTCAAATTTTTCTGCTATAGAAGGACTTCCTGCTGTTAATTTCTTGATAGATAAATCTTCAGCTTTATCATTTGCCAATCTTAATTGATTTTTACTTCCTAATAAATTATCTTTAATTTTTTGCAAATGTTGTATAGATTTGTCAATTTCTTCTATTGCTGTATCAAATTTATCACTTGCTAACTTAAAGTTTCTGCTAAAAGCATCTTTAAAATTATTCATATTTTCTTCAAAATGCGAAATATCAATATTTTGATTTTGTATTTGAATTAATTCTCTTTTAGCATCTATAGATTTTAATCCTGCATTTCGCAAAATGTTTATTATTGTAATAAATGATTGTGGTCTTATTACATACATTTTTTCATATTTATATGATACATCAACTATACCAGCATTATAATAATCATTATCTTTTTCAAGCATAGATACTAAAACAGCATATTCACAATTTTTTTCTCTTCTATCTTTATCAAGTTCTTTAAAGAAATCTTCATTCTTATGTTTTGTTGCTGTTTCATCTGCTTCATTTTTCATTTCAAACATAATTGAAATAAATTCTATTTCATCATCAGTTTTATCTCTAAAAATAAAATCGCCTTTCGAACCAGATTTTGCATCATTATCTTTTTCAAAGTATGCATTCTTTAGTACTGGTCTAAGAAATTCATCATATTGTGTTTTACAATGTTGTTCCAAAGATTCACCTATCATTTTAGTAGAAAGCTTTAATTTCATATCTTTGTATAATTCTATTTCTTGAT
>CAYTEX010000026.1:0-9775 GCA_964437015.1 uncultured Clostridium sp.
CGATGAAAGATTTATTGAAAAAATCGCAACAAAAATAATAAATATAGAAAATTAGGTGTGCGATAAATTACAATTTTTAAAGATATACAGAATATTTATACACAGATTAAAATAGATGGAGGTAAGGAATATGAGTAAAATATTAGTTAGTTATTTTTCAGCAAGTGGAATAACAAAAGCGGTTAGCGAAAAAGTCGCAAGCGCAATAAATGGCGATTTATTTGAAATCGAACCTGTAGAAAAATATACAAATGAAGATTTAGATTGGACAAATAAACAAAGTAGATCATCTATTGAGATGAATGAAAATATTAAACCAGAAATATTAAATAAAGTATCTAATTTAGATGAATATGATACAATTTGTTTAGCATTTCCGATTTGGTGGTATAAAGAGCCTACAATAATTGATAAATTTTTAGAAGAAAATGATATGTCAAATAAAAAGATTTATGTATTTGTAACAAGTGGTTCATCTTCAATAGATTCAACATATAAGAGTTTAAAGAGTAATTTTCCTAATTTGAATTTTGTAGATGGAAAAAGATTTACAGGAAGAGAATCTGATGAAGAATATAAAAATTGGCTGTTAAAGTAATAAAAGCATTAAAGTGAGCGATAAATTTATAGAGATGTGCAGAATATTTGATATTTTCTATTATTCATAAGGAGATGTAAGAAAATTTGATTTAAATAAATTTTGTAGGAAGTGATAGAAATGAAAAAGAAGAGAATAATTATAGTATTAATTATAGTATTAATTATAGTATCAATTATTATATTAAGTGTACAAATGTTTTTATTTTATATAGTATATAAAGGGTTTAGTGGACCTTCAGTTGGTTGGAATGAGAAAAGAAATGTATCTAATGTTGTTGAAAAATATTTAACAAAAAAGTATGGAGATAATAATTTTAAAGTAATTGATGTTAGTTATGATTTTGAAATGAGTACACTCTTTGATTATTCAAAAAAAGAAGGGTATTTAGTTACCTATAAATGTGATGAGCTAGAATCTGTTGTATCTGTAAAAGGTATTTATCCAAATATAAGTAAGATTTCAGATAGCTTTATTGAACAATACTATTATAAACATAAAGATGAAAACAGTGTTACAGCTTCTTATGAAATGTTTAAAGAAAGCAATAGGCTAAAACCAAAAGAAAAGATAAACTCGGCTATACTCAATAAAATAAAGAGTGAATTTGATGCTAATATTAAAGAAGTAGACATTTTGGATTATAATATATATTTGAAAATACCTGAGGATTTTGGAAGAATTCCAACAATTTACGAAATAGAAAATGATATAAATTTATACGGGGTATCAAGAGTAAGATACACTACTATACTTGAGATTGATAAAGAGGAAGAGTATGAAACAAAATTAAAAGCCTACTTAAATAATTATTTTAGTGGGGAATGGGATACAGATATTAATAAAAAGGATAATTTATATTCTATTTCTTTTTATGGAAATCATTTTAATATTGGAGATGTATTAAATAATTGAAAAAAATTATTGAGGTCTTAAAATAATTGATTATATAATATATCAAATTTATGGAGATGAAGTAATGGAAGAAAAAATTAAACAATTCAAACAATTAGTAGAAAAAAGTAATAACATAGTATTTTTTGGTGGTGCAGGAGTTTCAACTGAAAGTGGAATTCCTGACTTTAGAAGTAAAGATGGTTTATACAACCAACAATATGATTATCCACCTGAAACTATATTAAGTCACACATTTTTTATCAATAATACAGATGAGTTTTATAGGTTTTATAAAGTTAAAATGAATTGTTTAAAGTACGAGCCTAACATAACTCATATAAAACTTGCTGAACTTGAAAATAAAGGTAAATTAAAAGCTGTTATAACACAAAATATTGATGGATTACATCAAAAGGCAGGAAGCAAAACTGTTTATGAATTACATGGAAGTGTTTTTAGAAACTACTGTATGAATTGTAACAAATTCTATGAAGCAGAATATGTATTTAACAGTGAAGGTATTCCGAAATGTTCTTGTGGTGGAATAATAAAACCAGATGTTGTGCTATATCAAGAAGGGCTAGATGATAATACAGTTACAAATTCAATATCTGCAATACAAAATGCAGATTTGTTAATTGTGGCAGGAACATCTTTAACAGTTTGGCCAGCTTCAGGCTTAATCAACTATTTCAAAGGAAGAAATTTAGTGTTAATAAATAGAGATGTAACTCCGTATGACAACAAAGCAGATTTAGTTATAAATGATAGCTTGGGAAAAGTATTTAATGAAATATAGAAAAATTAAAAAATTTGGGCATTTAAAATAAAATGAGGAGGTATTTAAAATAATGGAAGAATTAAAACTAAATCAAGAATGGGATAAAGTATTCACTAAAAGTGAGAAAGTTAATCATAAAAAAGTAACTTTTAAAAATCATTTTGGAATAACATTGGCAGCTGATATGTATGAGCCTAAAGATTATGAAGGAAAACTTCCTGCAATTGCAGTAAGTGGACCTTTTATGTGGATGGGGAGGAATGGCACTTCAAACAGCATGTATAGACACTAGAATAAAGGCTACAATTGCATCAACAATGTATGATATGTCAAGAGTTGCTGGAAATGGATATTTTGATAGTGAAGATAATGAAGAAGCAAGATACAAAGCAAGAGTAGCAATAAATAATCAAAGAACAGAAGATTTTAAAGCAGGAGAATATAAACTTGGAGGTGGTGTAATAGACCCACTACCAGAAGATGCACCTCAATTTGTAAAAGACTACCATGCATATTATAAAACTCCTCGTGGATACCATAAGAGAAGTTTGAATTCTAATGGTGGGTGGAATGTTACAGCAGGAACATCACTTTTGAATACAAGATTATTCTATTATTCAAAAGAAATAAGAAATGCAGTAATGATAGTACATGGAGATAAAGCACATTCATATTATTTTGGAAAAGATGCTTATGAAAATATGATTAAAGATAGTAAATATGCAAATAATAAGGAATTTCTTTCAATAGAAGGCGCTTCACATTGTGATTTATATGACCAAAAAGATATTATACCATTCGATAAAATAGAAGAATTTATAAGAAAAAATATAAAATAGAATTAATTAAAAATTGAGTCTGATATTGAAAGAAAGAGGACAAAGATAATCAAAAAATTAAAGATAAAATGTAATACATTTAAATATTACATATAAATAGAATGAGGTAGAATTATGAGAAGAGTAGAAGACATAATAATCGATAAAATAGAGAGTTTGATACATTATGTATTAGCTAAATTGATAAAGCCGGATATTACCATAAATACAGTAACAGAATTAGATGAAAAACAAATAAAAGAAATTAAACGAAAATATGAGATAGAAGGCATAATACTTGATGTTGACGAGACACTTCGAAAAAATATGAATGCTATTCCAAAAGTAAATCAAGAATGGATAGAAAAATTAAGAGGTCAATTAAAAGTTATTATACTAAGTAATGGAAAAGACAGAAAACTAGAAAATTATTTTAAAGAAAAGGGTATAGACTATATAGCATTTGCACATAAACCATTAAAAAAGAACTATCTGAAAGCATGTCAACGATTGAATTTACCCACTAATAAAGTAATGATAGTTGGAGATAGTTTATTTGATGATATATATGGTGGAAAAAGAAATTATATGGTAACAGCATTGGTAAAGAATGTTATAGATGAAGAAAGATAAATACAAATAAATTGTATATAATAATTCATTTAAACTATCAACACTATTGAAGTAAGGAAAAATTTGAAAAAAACTGGAAAAAATGCTATAATTAGATTAGATATGTAAAAAGCAAAATAAACGAAAGTTTATGACGCAAAGCCAATGGTCTAAAGGTTATATAATAACCTATGATAGCAGGTTGCACAAAGGAAAAGGAGTGAGTATTATGAGTAAGAAAAAAATAATAGCAATATTTTTGATTATTGTTTTAATTATTGCTTCTATATGTTTATTTAATTTAGGAAAAAAAGTTTGTATTTTATCAAAATATTCCGATAAAAGCAATGAATATTCAAAGATTACAAATTTTTACAGAAAAACTAATTCAGAAGAAGATGTAACAACAGAGTTTTGGAGGAAAGATAATCTAGGATTCTTAAAGAGAACATCAAAAGATGATGTTAAAATGATATATTATGGTGAAGATTATAACTGGATTATTGTTGATAATAAAGATGGAAAAACAGCGGTAAAAATGAATAAAGAAGGAATTGGAATTGAGGCACAAACTTTACCAACTGAGACACTTAATATGGAAAAGTTTTGGGATATAATAAAAGTGGCATTTACATCAAAGATATCAACAGAGAAATTAAATAATATAGAATGCTATAAAATATTTGTTAATGATGAATGGCAATTATTTATAAATAAAGACAATTTATTGGTTATGAGAGAAATAAATGGCTCAACAGATACAGGAATTATTGAATATAAAATAAACGAAGTAAGAGATGAAGATGTTTTAATGCCAAATTTGGCAGGATATACTATAAATGATACAACAAAGCAATCAAATTAAATTTGTTGATGGTGCAGATCATAGCTATAATGAAAAAGAAGAAACACTTGCAAATGAAATATCAAATTTCTAAAAAATAGAGTTGTAAATTAATTACAACTCTAATTTATTATAGTATAAAGTATCATATCAAGCACAAAAGTTATGCCTAATAAATAAGAAATAATATTCAATTTTTTTTCGGAAATTTTTGTGGATATTTTTAAGAGAAGCGGAACGATGATATAAATTAAAAATAAACTAGATATTCCGAAAAATAAAACAGATCTCAAGCAAATATATCCGTTAATATTTCCATAATTCCATATTTCGGTGTTATAGTCCCATAATCGAATTCCAAAAAATTCATATAAAACAAAGCCGGTTCCATATTCTAAAAGTCCAGTAAGTATTGAATTAGTGATAAAAACTATAAATGGATTTTTTCTAAGTCTATATGATACTACAGTAATAAGCAAACCTCCAAATGCATATATTGGAATCCATGGACCAAAGGTTGAGCCACGTTTTATAAAATATCCTAAATCGATTTTATAGAAAGCTGTTTCATATACAAAACCGAAAAATCCACTAAATATCATTATTAATATTAATATACTAAGAGTTGTTTTTAAACTAATTTTATTATCTTTAAAAATTAAAAATTTATTTTTCAAATTTTACTCCTTAAGAACAAAGATTTATACAAAAAAATTATAACATATATTTCAAATAATAACAAATGATGATATAATGTAAAAGAATATTTAAAATAGAGTTTGAAAGGAGAGTCTTTATGGCAGAATTATGGGATGTTTATGATTCAAATAGAAACAAAACAGGAAGAATAACTCAAAGAGGAGAAAATGCCTTAAAAGCGGGAGAATATCACATAATAGTAACAGGAATAATAATAAACTCCAAAAATGAAATTTTATTAAGTAGACGTGCTGCACATAAAAAGAATGGCTTGAAGTGGGAATTTACAACAGGTTCTGCAATTTCTGGTGAAACTAGCTTGCAAGGAGTTTTAAGGGAAATAAAAGAAGAGTTAGGAATAGAATTTAATGAAAAGGAAGCGACATATTTTAAAGAAATAAGAAAAGATGACTATCCTTCTGACTTTAAAGATATGTGGATATTCAAAAAAGATGTAAATATAAAAGATTTAACTTTCCCAGATAAAGAAGTAATTGATGCCAAATGGGTTTCAATTGATGAATTTATGAAAATGAGAGAGAAAGATGAAATAATTCCACACATTGATTTTGGAAGAGAAGATTATGAGGCTATTTGTTAAGAAAAATTTGCTATGCAATTAGCTATAAAATTTTGCAATTAACGATACAAAAGCAAGAGTAGAACTATTTGAATAAAGTGATGCTAAAAAAATATAAGATTTAATGGAATTATAAGGGAGTTGAAAAATTGGAAAATAAGCAACTGGTATTATATATTGACAAAAATGCCAATATTGAAGAAGCAAAAAGTATTGCAAAAAGATTAAATATAGAGATAATAACAAATAATAAAGAAAATTTTGATATATTATTAAGTATGGACGAAAGTGGCTTAGCACTTGTTTCAGATAATATGAAACTATATGGAGATTTTTCCAAAAGCGTAAAAAGGATTAAGCAGAGCAATTTGCAAAATGAAATGTTGATTCATGCGGCTAAAATGAAAGGAAAAAAAGAAAACTTAATAGCTATAGATGCAACTGCAGGATTAGGAGAAGACTCAATATTATTGGCTGCTTATGGATATACAGTTGAATTATATGAAAAAAATCCAATAATAGCAGAGCTTTTAAAAGATGCAATGGAAAGGGCAAAGAAAATATCAGAATTAAAAGATATTATTGAAAGAATGAAAGTACATAATGAAGATAGCATAATAGCTATGCAAAAACTACAATATAATCCTGATATAATACTACTAGATCCAATGTTTCCTGAAAGAACTAAAAGTGCGTTAATAAAGAAAAAATTTCAAATATTACACAAAATAGAAAATCCATGTTCAGATGAAACTGAATTGTTAAGCTCAGCAATAAAAGCTAATCCAAAGAAAATAATTATAAAAAGACCGTTAAAAGGAGAATATTTAGCAGGTATAAAGCCGGATTATTCATTAAAAGGAAACTCAATTAGATATGACTGTATAATTAATTTATTAAAATATAATACTTAAAGAGAAATTTTGCTGGAAAAAGAATGATGGTTAAACTATACGAAAGGAATGATTGAATATATGGAGAAAAAATTTGAAAAATATAGAGCAGATGAAAACAATTCTAAATGGGAAAATATTATAAAAAGAAAGGAAGAATTATATAATAGAAATAATGATATTAGATCAGATTTTGAAAGAGATTATACAAGAATTATACATAGTCAAGCATATAGAAGAATGAAACACAAGACACAAGTGTTTTTTTCTCCTCAAAATGATCACATATGTACAAGAATAGAGCATGTTACACATGTAGAATCAATTAGCTATACTATAGCAAACTATCTTGGATTAAATACAGAATTAACAAAAGCAATTGCAACGGGACATGATATTGGTCATACACCATTTGGACATCAAGGAGAAAAGATTCTTTCAGAGATATCAAAAAGAGAAATAGGAGAAAGTTTTTGGCATGAAAAAAATGGGTTGGATTTGGTTGAAAAAATTGAACTTATAGAAGATCCAAGAGGATATATGCAAAACTTAAATTTAACCTATGCTGTTAGAGACGGAATTATTTCACATTGTGGAGAAATAGATGAAAATAATATAAGACCTAGAAAAGAATGTATAGATTTAGAAGAATATAAACATCCAAATCAGTATGCACCATATACTTGGGAGGGATGTGTAGTAAAAATTGCAGATAAAATATCATATTTAGGTAGAGATATTGCAGATGCAATTACAGTGGGAATTTTAGATGAAGATTTAAATGAATTATACAATATATTAAATACAAGAAACTCTGAAATAATTAATAATACAAAAATTATAAATGAATTGGTTTATGATTTGTGCACAAATTCAAACGAAACAGATGGTTTAAGATTTTCAAATGAGAAATTTGAATTAATTAATAAATTAAAAAAATTTAATTATGAAAAAATATATTTTTCAGATAAGGTGCAAAAATCTAGGGAATATTTTAAAATAATAATTAATACTATATATGATTTATTAAAAGAATCATATAATAAAAATGAAAAAGCAAAAAAAATATGTCCAGAATTAATAAATGATTTTGAGGATTTTTTGAAAAGATATTGGAATAAAAAAAGAGACAAAAAAAATAAAAATGAAATTATATTTAATGTAGATAACGAAAACGAGTTTTATAAAGCTATAATTTATTATATATCTGGAATGACAGACAACTATGCAATTGAAATGTATAATAAAATTATAAAATAAATTTATTGAACTAAAAAATAATTATTGATATAATTATAAAAAAGGAATATTGAGAGATACTGTTTCATTTACAGAGATAGGAGGAAAAACAAAGGATGTTAGCTGTTGTATTTATTGTTTTAGCTATTGTTTGTATAGTACAATTTAATAAAAATGATGAATTAACCCAAAAAATAAGAAAGCTAGAAAAAGAAAATGAAATACTAAGAAAAAAAATGGCTATTAACAGTAAAGATAATCTTGATGAGTTAAGTACAAAAAATTCAAGTGAAAATAATGCTTTTGAAAATAACAACATAGATCAGAATAAGAATGTAGAACAAAATGAAACGATCAATAATTTTATTAAAGAGAAAAATAATTATACAATTACTGAAAATGATGTATCTAATGCAAAAGAAAAATTTGAACCACCACTTGAGAAAAACAAAATAAAGAATGAAAAAGAAAGAAAAAATACCACGATTTTAGCAACTGGAGCAGCTTTTATAATCCTTGCTGCAATCGTACTTTTAACATCTACTTGGCATATTATGCCAAATATAATTAAAACGGGGATTTTATTATTAATTGCAGTAGTATTTTTTGCATTAAGTTCTTTTGCAAAGGAAAAAAAGCTACACAAAGCAGCAAGAGCTTTTTATTACATAGCAATGGCATATATTCCAATATTTTGCATATCAATTTCAGCATTTGGACTTTTAGGAAAATATTTATCCATGATGGGAGAGGGAAAATATTTATATTTTACAATAGCGGGAATATTTAATTCAATTTTATATTATATAGAATATAAACGAAAAAATATGCCAGAACTATTTTATGGAAGTATATTAATACAAGTTTTTACAGTAATAATGTTTGCATGTATTTTTGAAACATCAATTCAAAATATATTATTCTGCACACTTTTATATAATATCGAATTTATATTACTAACAAAAAATAATAAATTTTTAAAAGAAAAAAAATATATATATAATTTGGTACCATATATTGGATTGGTATTTTGTTTGATTTTAGCAGTATTTGTAAATAGCTTTATTGTTTTATGTAATTTAGTATTTTTGGCAATTAACTTTTTAGTATTATATTTTAAAGATAAAAATATGGTTAACTTTGGAATATTTAATACAGTAATAAACATAATAGTAAATGGATGTATAATAGAAGTAAATAATAATAAAAAAATAAAATCAATAGCTATAGTAGAATTATTAATATGTATGCAAATAGTATTTTTCAGGAATATAACAGATAATATAGGTAGATTTATAATATCATTAATACAGCTTTTAATTTCAATATATTCATATATAAAATTAAAAAAATATGCAAATATGACATCGTTTGTTAATGTGCTAATCTTCTTATATACAATATCTTCTCAAATATTATTATATTTTGTATTAAAGATTTCAAGTTATCAATGGTTTATATTTAGTGGTATATTTACACTTATAATATACGAAATTATAGGAAAATTAATAATAAAAAACAAAGATATTAAAAAAGCAAATTTTTATATGTCACATATTTATATTGCAAATGTAATAGTATTTGTGTTAATTTTTAACATAGAAAAGTTTTGCAACAACATATTTGATTGGATTATAATAACATTGATATATTTATATAGTATAATAAGATGCAAAAATCAACCAACAGCAGTATTATTTAAATATTTAACATATATATCAACAGGAATTACGTTGCTTGCAATATGTAATTGTATTGGAATATCAACGAATGTAAAATTAATCATACCATCAATTATAGCAGTAGCATTTTTA
>CAYTEX010000027.1:0-1935 GCA_964437015.1 uncultured Clostridium sp.
TTTCACCAGAAAATAAAAAAGAAGTAAAAATTAAAATTATAAAAAGAATACAAGAAAATTTAGAAAAAAGTGAAAAAATTATATTAGATTTTATAGTAAATATTGCAAAAGATAGAGATGAAATTACAGTTAAAGAACTTCAAAAATACATGAAAAATCATGCAACTAAAGTTGCAAAAATAAAAGAAAACATCGAGAGTCTAAATAAAAAAGAAATTATTGAAAATAAATTATATGATGAGACAAGGGCAGAGGAAAGAAGTAACTATGCAGGAGCTTCTTATGGATATACTATATTTATGTTGATTATTTTGATATTTGGAACTTTTTTTGTAGCAACATTAGTTTCAGGAAAAGTAATATTATATGGAATTATAGCTTTAGTTTCTACAGCAATTATTAATATTTTTGTTACAAAACATGTCACCAAAAAACTACAACCGTTTACAGATGAAGGATTAAATGAATCTGCTAAATGGAAAGGGCTAAAAAAATTCATGGTAAACTTTTCTATGTTAGACAAAAGAGAAATACCTGAGCTTGAATTATGGGAACATTATTTAGTTTATGCTACTGCTTTTGGAGTTGCGGATAAAGTTTTAAAACAGTTGAAAATTGTATATAAAGATGTATATGAAAATATGAATAATTATGGATATATGTATTTAATGATGAACACAGATTTTTCTTCTAGTTTTTCTAATGCAATTAGTTCATCTGTGTCATCTAGTTATACGTCAACATTATCATCTGGTTCCGGCTCTGGAGGAGGCTTCTCTGGAGGAGGCGGAGGCGGCCGGAGGTGGCCGGAGGCGGTGGCGGAAGATAGCCACAATTAACTTGAAAGGATAATAGAAAATGAATGTAAAATTAACCAAAAATATAAATGAAGCAAATTGTATAACACATAGTGGCACATTTCATGCAGATGAAATTTTTGCAACTATAATATTATCAAAAATATTACCGGAAATAACACTAATACGAGTTCCAGAGGTACGCGAAACAATAAATGAAAATATTCTAGTATATGATATTGGGGCTGGAAAATTTGACCATCATCAACTAGGAGGAAATGGGCAAAGACCAAATGGAGTTAAATATGCTGCATGTGGATTGATATGGAAAGAATATGGAAAACTACTTTTAGAGAAATATAAGATAGAAGATGTTGAATATACTTGGAATTACATAGATGAAAATTTAATACAATTTATAGATTCAAATGATAATGGACAACTACCTAAATTGCAAACAGAATACAGAAATGTACATATTTCTTATATTATAAGTCTATTTAACCCAAAATGGGATGAAGAGGATGACAGTGATGAAAAATTTTTAAAAGCTTTAAATTTAGCAAGTATAATTTTTGATGAATTTTTAGAAGATACCTTTGCTAAAATGAAAGCTAAAAAACAAGTTGAGCAAGCAATAGATGAATCCAAAGATGAAATAATGTTATTAGAAAGAAATATTCCATGGAAAGAATTTTTATTAAATTCTGAAAAAGAAAAAGCAAAAGAAATAAACTTTGTCGTTTTTCCTTCAAAAAGGGGAGGTTATAATGTATATGCTGTTCCAATTGAGATAGGAAGTTTTGAAAATAGAAAAACATTACCTCAAAGTTGGAGAGGAAAAAGAGATAAAGAACTTCAGGAAATAACAGGGGTAAAAACAGCAAGATTTTGTCACAATGCTGGATTTTTATGTAGCTGTGAAACATTAGAAGATGCAATAGCACTAGCATATCAGGCTATTAAAAATGAAGATTAAAGGTTAATATCTAAATTATGTAAAAAAAATTTTTAAAAAGGTATTGACGATATTAACATAATATGTTAATATAATAAAGGATACACGGTAATAAACGCAATCTGAAAGGAGAAGTCTCATGTACAGTTTAAAAATGATACGTAAAATTAAATTGTAAAA
>CAYTEX010000027.1:1978-3258 GCA_964437015.1 uncultured Clostridium sp.
CGGTATAAGATTAAAGGAGATACCGATATGATTAGAATACGGGCAGAACCGTGTAAAAAAATCGCCCAATGGGGTAAAAAAGTGAAATGGGACTTTAGGAAAAAAGAGCTGAATTTCAGCTCTTTTTCCTTTTCTATTTGAGGAAAATTATTTGCAAAATGATGGTCTTGACATATAAAAAAAATAGCTATAGAATTAAAATAAATTATTTAAGAGGAGGAATAGATTATGTTAGTAACAACAAAGGATATGTTTGAAAAATCAATGAAAGAAAAATTTGCAATAGGAGCATTTAATGTAAATAATATGGAAATAATTCAAGCTATTGTAGATGCAGCTGCAGAGGAGCATTCACCTGTAATTTTACAAGCTTCTTCAAGCGCTATAAAATATGCAAGAATTAATTACTTAATGAAAATGGTACAGGCAGCTGTAGAGGAACATCCAGATATTCCGATTGCTATTCACTTAGACCATGGACCAGATTTTGAAACTGCAAAAATGTGTATAGATAATGGATTTACATCTGTTATGATAGATGGATCTAAATATAGTTTTGAAGAAAATGCTAGACTTACAAAACAAGTTGTTGAATATGCTCATTCAAAAGGAGTTATGGTAGAGGCAGAAATAGGTAAACTTGCAGGAATAGAAGATGATGTTAATGTTGCTGCAGGAGATGCTATTTATACAGATCCAGCTGATGCTGAAAGGTTTGTTAAAGAAACAGGATGTGATTCTTTAGCTATAGCAATAGGAACAAGTCATGGAGCATATAAATTTAAAGGAGAAGCTAAACTTCGTTTTGACATTTTACAACAAGTAAAAGAAAGAATTCCAAATACACCAATAGTTTTACATGGTGCATCAACAGTTATTCCAGAACTTGTTGACCAATGCAATAAATATGGTGCAAATATTCCAGGAGCTAAAGGTGTTCCGGATGATATTCTTCATACAGCATCTATCTCTGGAGTATCAAAAATAAATGTTGATACAGACCTTAGACTTGCTATGACAGCTGGAATTAGAAAAGTTTTTGTGGAAGATCCATCTGCTTTTGATCCACGTAAATATTTGACACCTGCTAGAGACTTAATTAAGCAAACGGTACAGCATAAGATACGTGATGTATTTGGTTCATCAAACAAAGCTTAAATTTAAGCAAAAGATAAAGGTCATCTTGCTGTGTTAAAAATTTATTCAAAAATCCTCATGTACCTCATGTACACTCCGGTTTTTTCATAAATTTTTGCCTTGCAATATAGCCTTTCTTCTTT
>CAYTEX010000027.1:3268-9571 GCA_964437015.1 uncultured Clostridium sp.
GATGTATTTGGTTCATCACACAAGGCATAGTAGGGTTAACAAATAATTACAATTTTAACTGTGTTAAAGCTTATTTAAAACGCGGTTACGTACACCACGTACGCGCCCTTGCCTTTTAAATAAGCTTTGCCTTGTTAAAATTTAATTATTTTTCAACGGAAAATATGAAGCATTTTTATGATTTACATTCCAATTTTTCATAAATTTTTGCTTTGCAATATAGCCTTTCTTTTTTGCTCGGAAAATGTGATGTATGAGGTAGAAGTTCGGATGTCGGACTTCATACATCTCACCTCTAACTTCTAACTCAATAATTCCCTTTCAATGCTATTGCCATTCTTCGTTCAGCATCTTTTTTTGCAATAGTTTCGCGTTTGTCATACAATTTTTTTCCTTTGCCAATTCCAAGTTCTAATTTTACTAAACTGCCTTTAAAATATATAGAAATAGGAACTAAAGAATAACCTTTAGTTTGAACCTTTCCTATTAGTTTATTTATTTCAGATTTATTTAATAATAACTTTTTATCTCTTAAAGGATCCTTGTTATTTATATTTCCAAATTCATAAGGAGAAATATGCATTCCGATTACGAAGCATTCTCCATTATAGATTTTAGCAAAAGAATCTTTTAAATTAACTTTTCCTTTTCTTATAGATTTTATTTCTGTGCCATAAAGCACTATTCCGGCATTCCATTTTTTCTGAAATTTCATAATTATGATATGCATTTGGATTTTTTGCAATAGTTTTGACTTTTTCCATTTGTCTTTTCCTTTCAGTATTATTATATGTTTCAATTAGAGTTATATTAAAATTTACTCTCTCTAGAGACCGTATTGAGCCGAGAAATTGAATAAATTATTAATATAACTCTAATTAATATGGATAATAAAATAATACAACAAAATTATATCATTTTACTAGAAAAAAGTCAAAAACCATTGCAGAATTTGCGATTTTGTGGTTTAATATATAAAGATTTAGAAAAGAGGAGTTTTAATGTCAACAAATATAATAAAAAATGCAATAAAACATATAATATTAGTTACAAAACACAAATGGTTAGTATTTAAATTTTGTTGTAAGATTGGAATGCCAATAAGAGGACTAATGCATGATATGTCTAAATTTTCATTCGAAGAGTTTTTTGAAAGTATAAAATATTATGATGGTAAAATAAGCCCAATAGAATGTTGTAAAAAGGATAGAGGATATTCAATATCATGGCTTCATCATAAAGGAAGAAATAAACATCATGATTCATATTGGGTTGATATAAGTGCACCACAGGTTGCACCTGTAATACCTTATAAATACGTTGCAGAAATGCTTTGTGATAAATTATCTGCAAGTATTACATATAATGGAAAAGATTGGACAAACTCATCTGAATATGACTATTGGCAAATTGAAAAAACAAGGATTATTTTAAATCCTAAAGTTGAAAATTTTTTGACAGCTGTCATTACAGAAATTAGAGATAATGGAATTGATAAGGTTCTTAATAAGAAGCATTTAAAAGAATTATATAAAAAATATTGTATAGATGATGCTACAGAGTATAAATATATATTCCACGGTGAATGGCAGGAGGTTGAAAGATAAAGGTCATCTTGCTGTGTTAAAAATTTATTCAAAAATCCTCACGTACTATATGTACGCTCCGGTTTTTTCATAAATTTTTGCCTTGCAATATAACCTTTCTCTTCCAACCTTAAATAGAAGGAGTAGAAGACATTTTATAACGGTTTATAAAATAAAATGGAGGTAAATAGTTTGAAAGAGGAAAAAATAGCAACTCGTCAAAGCTATGGAGAAAAATTAGAAGAGTTAGGAGAAAAATACAAAAATATAGTAGTTTTTGATGCTGATTTATCTGCTGCAACTAAAACATCTATTTTTGCAAAAAAATATCCAGATAGATTTTTGGATATGGGAATTGCAGAAGCAGATATGGTAAGCACAGCTGCAGGTATGTCAACATGTGGAAAAGTTCCTTTTATAAGTACTTTTGCAATGTTTGCAGCAGGAAGAGCATATGATCAAATAAGAAATAGCGTATGTTATCCAAACTTAAATGTTAAGATATGTGCAACACATGCTGGAATTACAGTAGGAGAAGATGGCGCAACTCATCAAATGCTAGAAGACCTAGCTTTAATGAGAGTAATTCCAAATATGACTGTAATTTCACCATCTGATGATATCGAAACAAGATGGGCAGTTGAAGAAGCATATAAGATAAAAGGACCTGTATATATTAGACTATCTCGTTTGGCAACACCAGTTATATATGAAGAAAATCAAAAGTTTGAAGTAGGAAAAATGATTCAAATAGGTAATGGGACAGATGCAACTATTTTTGCATCTGGAGATGTTGTTGCAGAAGCAATAAAAGCACAAGATATTTTATCAGAAAAAGGAATAAATGTTAGAGTAATTGATGTTCACACAATAAAACCAATAGATGAAGACATGATTATTAAAAGCGCAAAAGAAACAAAAAGACTAATTTCAGTTGAAGATCATAATGTATTAGGTGGACTTGGTTCTGCAATTGCAGAAGTCTTAACTTCTAAATGTCCAACTAAATTAGAACGTATAGGAATAAAAGATCAATTTGGAAGGTCAGGAAAGGCAGAAGAATTATTACATTATTATAGCTTAGATGCAGAAGGAATTGTGTCATTATTTTGAGGTTTGAAGTGAAATTGAAAAGGAGACATCTATTTATACAAATAAAATTAAACTAGGAGGATTAAATATGTCAGTATCTAAAGAAGAGCTATTACATATAGCTGATTTATCAGATCTTATACTAAAAGAAGATGAGGTGGAAAATTATTTAAAGAATTTTCAGGAAATTATAGATTTTGCTAATACAATTAACAATGCAAATGTAGAAGAATTAGATGCAACTATTGCAGCAAATGAAGCTAAAAATAGATTTAGAAAAGATGAAGTAAAAGAATTTGACAATGTAGAAGGAATGCTTGCAAATGGTAAAGATATTGAACAAAATATGTTCAAATTACCTAAGGTAGTGCAATAAAAAAGCACTCAGGAAAAACCTGAGTGCTAGTCGCACCCGATGGGACTTGAACCCATAACCTCCGTGTCCCGAACGCGGCGTTCCACCAATTGAACTACGGGGCGAAAGTTCCAGAATTTCTGGAAACATAATAAATAATATCATAAAATTATGTAAATGTCAATGTTTTTATAAAAAACAGAAAGGAAAACAAAAATGAATATCACAGATTTAACAGTTCATGAATTACAAGAAAAATTGAAAAATAAAGAATTAACAGTTACCGAAATTACAGAGGCTTATTGCAACAGAATTAATGAAAAAGAAAAAGATGTGGATAGTTTTGTTACAACATATTTAGAAGAAGCAAAAATAAAAGCTAAAGAAATAGAAGAAAAAATAAATAGTGGAGAAATAACAGGAGAGTATGCTGGAATTCCTATAGGAATAAAAGACAATATTTGTGTAAAAGGAACTAAAACAACATGTAGTTCAAAAATATTAGAGGACTTTGTTGCTCCATATTCTGCGACTGTTGCAGAAAAATTGCAAAAAGAAAACATAATTACACTTGGAAAAATGAATATGGACGAATTTGCAATGGGAAGCTCTACAGAAAATTCTGGAATAAAAATCACAAAAAATCCATGGGATTTGGAAAGAGTTCCAGGAGGTAGTTCTGGAGGATCTGCAGCCGCAGTTGCTGCAAATTTAGTTCCTTGGGCATTAGGTTCAGATACTGGGGGAAGTATACGTCAACCTGCCTCACTTTGCGGAATAGTAGGACTTAAACCAACTTATGGATTAGTTTCAAGATATGGATTAGTTGCCTACGCATCAAGCCTAGATCAGATAGGGCCTCTTACAAAAGATGTAAGAGATGCTGCTAAATTATTAACTTTAATTGCAGGACAAGACGAAAAGGATTCAACATCAGAAGATAATGGAAATATAAATTATGAAAATTGCTTAAAAAATGATGTTAAAGGAATGAAAATAGGTGTTCCAAAAGAATTTTTTGGAGAAGGAATTGATGAAGAAGTTAAATCTAAACTTTATGAAGCAATTGAAATATATAAAGAACTTGGAGCAGAGGTTGAAGAGTTTTCACTTGATATTGCAAAATATGCATTAGCTACATATTACATAATAGCAGATGCTGAAGCAAGTTCAAATCTTGGTAGGTTTGACGGAATAAGATATGGACACAGAACAGAAGAATATTCAAATATAGATGAAATATTTAAAAAATCAAGAAGCGAAGGATTTGGAGACGAAGTAAAAAGAAGAATTATATTTGGACCATATGTATTGTCTTCAGGATATTATGATGCATATTACAAAAAAGCTCAAAAAGTACGTACTTTGGTTTCAAATGAATTCAATAAAGCATTTAAAAAATATGATGTGATTTTAACACCTACATCACCTACAACAGCTTTTAAAATAGGAGAAAAATCAGGAGATCCAATGCAATTATATTTAGCAGACATAGATACAGTATCTGTAAATGTTGCAGGACTTCCAGGAATATCAATACCATGCGGAGTTGACAGCAAAGGATTACCAATAGGAATGCAATTAATAGGAAACAAATTCCAAGAAGAAACAATTTTAAATACAGCATATACGTTTGAGCAAAAATATGGATTTAGAGATAAATATAAGCCTGAGATAAAATAAAATGTGAAAGAGTTATAGGATGATATTTGAAAAAGAGGATTATATAGTAAAAGCAAAGGACATAGATATAGAAATAAAACAGTCTTTATTAGATAAATATAAAAGTTTTATATATGTAGAAATTTTTGCATTTATTATAGCGTTTATATCAATAATCTTTTCAAAAGATATAGCTGTAAATGCAATTATGTTTATAGGATTTTTTATAATGGCAACTGTAGTTATTATATTGGAAAATAATTGGAGCATAAAAATAAAAGATAGAATAATCTATATAAAAAATCATAGTGGAAATCATAAAATAAAATATAAAGATTTAATTTATTTACGAAGAACAATAAGAAATCGTAGTGAAAAAGTTTTATATGTTAAATATTTGAAGAAAAATAAAATAATAGATATAACTTTACCATACGCCGATGAATTCGAAGAACAATTAGAACAAATTTGTAAAGCATTTATAACAAAAGATGATATTGAAAATGGAATAAAAATTGGCAGTGGTTATTTTGATATAAGAGAAGATGACGAAAATAATAATATTGAGAAGAAAAACATAAAGGTGAACAGTGAAGCAATTATGATTTTTGTATTATTACTTTTAATAATGTCATGTATAATATTGATGTTTGAATTATTAAAAATGATAAAATAAGGATAAATTGATGTCAAAAAAAATATTGAAACCGAATAAGACTATAAGAAAAATAAATGTAGATGAGATAGAAATAAAAACAGATATAAAAAAAATAATAATAAGATATATACCTACTTTTATAATATTAATAATACTGGTATTATGTGAGCTATATTGCATGGATAGAATACCAAAAATAAATATTACTATTTTATTAATGACATTAATACCTATAGTGTCAATAATATCAGGATTCTTTATTCTAAATTGGAATTTAAAAATCTACAATTCGAAAATGATTATAAAATATGATTTTAAAACATATATAATAGATATTAATAAGCTTGTTAGTATAGAACCTAAACATAGCCAGAAAAGTTATAGGGGAGCTGGAGGTATAATATACTATTTAAACATTATATATGAAGAAAATCAATCATTAAAAGAAATTAATTTAATATATAAGTACAAATCTGCATATTCTTTGATTAATTATGCAAATATAGATCAAATAAACTACTTACTAAATTCTATAGAATATAAGTATGATGATCCAATATTAGATGGAGATTCTTTAAATCATAATATTAATAAAAAAGAGATATTTATGGTAATTATGATAATATTAATAGGATGGACTATTCTAAATATAATCCTTTTTATTATGATGAAAATTTTAGGAGAATAATTAAGGAGGAAAAAATGTCAAAAAAAGATTACGAAGCAGTTATAGGATTAGAAGTTCACGCAGAACTATCTACAAAAACAAAAATATTTTGCTCATGCAAAACTACATATGGTGGAGCACCAAATACTCAGGTTTGCCCTGTCTGTATGGCGATGCCAGGAGCATTACCAACATTAAACGAAAAGGTTGTAGAATATGCAGTAAAAGCAGGACTTGCAACAAATTGTACTATATCTCAAGATAGTAAAAATGATAGAAAAAA
>CAYTEX010000028.1:0-4025 GCA_964437015.1 uncultured Clostridium sp.
TTTAAAGGAAATATATTATTTACTTCACATGACCATGAACTTACTCAAACTGTTGCAAATAGAATAATAGATATAAAAAATGATGGTACTTTAATAGATAGAGAAGTAACATATAATGAATACTTAGGAATAGAATAAAAGTCTAATAGGTATATATAAAAAAAATCTCTAGTCAAGCGTCTAAAAAAGATGACTCAATTCTCCAAATTTTTATAATTGGAAGGATTAAAAGTCATCTTTTTGTTTTAATTATTTTCAGTTGTTTCAATTGGAGTTTCTTCTTTTTTTCCACAAACAAATCTTGCAAAAGAAATTTCTGCAACTTGCATGTATGGAAGTAACCATAGGAATCCAATTCCAAAAGTAAGCACAGCTAAAATTGCCCAGCCGATAAATGAAAGTTCTAAGCAGAATAATTTAAATCTGTTTCCTTTCATGCACTCTTTGCTTTTATTAACAACTTCTTTTGGTGTTAAATTTGGTTCATCTATAGCAATAATATATGCTAATTTATAATAGTATGACCAAGTTATGCTTAATATTGTAGCAACAATATACAAAACAAAACCAGCAAGAGAAACTAATAAAACTGAAGCATTAATTGATGAGGCATCAATTGTTGAAAGTGCGTGATTAATATCGATACTATTTTGCAATGATGGTATTATACTACCAATAAATCCACTCATTATTAGGACTATTGAAAGTATCATTAAAACAATAGGAAGAAGTAATTTTAAAAACGTATGTATAGCAACACCCCAAGATCTTGAAAAATTACTAAAACCTGTAGAAATGAAATCAAAAAAAGATACTTCCTCATTATCAAATAGTTTTACAAAACTGTGAATTAGACCATATGCAAAAGGTATATCTATAAAGAATAGAAACAAAGAAAAAACTAGTGATAATGCTTCATTGTTTAATTTGCCAGAAATAAATCCAAGAAGCCAGTTAACAGCTAGATAAATAAGTGTTATTAGAACAGCTTTTAGCCATTTCCCTGAGAGCTTTTCTAGAGCTTCTTTTCTAAAGTCTTTTGAAATCATTTTTTATTTTCCCCCTTTTTTTTTTTATGCTTTTATGATATAGTATATTTTGCAATATGTCAATATGTTAATGACAAAATTCGACAAATTATGTTACAGTTCAGCAGGAAGAAAAAATATGAAGTGTAATCAAAATTAGAAAGGACCAAAAAATGGAAAAAATAATAAATATAATCTCAGATGAATTAAAAGTAAAAAAATTTCAAGTAGAAAATGCAATAAAGTTAATAGATGAGGGGAATACAATTCCATTTATTGCAAGATATAGAAAAGAAGCAACAGGAGGCTTATCTGATGAACAACTAAGGATTTTAGGCGATAGACTTAATTATTTAAGAAATTTAGAACAAAGAAAAGAAGAAATAATTAAATCTATAGAAGAGCAAGGAAAATTAACAGATGAGATATTACAAGCAACAGCAATAGCAACAACTCTTGCGGAAGTAGAGGATATTTATAGACCATATAAGCAAAAGAAAAAAACAAGAGCAACAGTTGCAAAAGCAAAAGGACTAGAACCTTTGGCAGAAATTATAATGAAACAAGAAGAAACAAAAGATATAAAAGAAATTGCAAAAGATTATATAAATATAGATGCTTTATCAGAGGAAGATAAAAAAAATAAAGATAAAGTTGTAAAAACTGCAGAAGATGCAATACAAGGAGCATTAGATATTATAGCAGAAGATATTTCTGATAATGCAGATTTTAGAAAGAAAATAAAAAAAATATGCTATAGAGAAGGATTAATTATAACAAAAGCAACAAAACCTGAAGAAAAGTCGAATTACGAAATGTATT
Organism: uncultured Clostridium sp.; assembly: GCA_964437015.1. Classification (GTDB taxonomy): domain Bacteria; phylum Bacillota; class Clostridia; order TANB77; family CAG-508; genus CAG-269. Next base: position 1,851 of record CAYTEX010000028.1, read on the forward strand.
ATGATTATAGTGAATTAGTATTTAGAATTCCAAGTCATAGAATATTAGCGATAAATAGAGGCGAAAAAGAAGAATTCTTAAAGGTTAGAATTGAAAAAAAAGAAGAAAAGATTCTATATAATATTGAAAGACAAATTATAAAAGGTGAAACACAGTTTACAGAGATGTTAAAAGAAACAATTTTGGATAGCTTTAAAAGGTTAATTGAGCCTTCTGTAGATAGAGAAATTCGTGCAGACCTTACAGAAAAAGCTGAGGAGAAAGCTATTAAAGTATTTGGGCAAAATGCAAAACAACTACTTTTAAGTGCACCAATTAAAGGAAAAACTGTTATGGGATTTGACCCTGCGTATAGAACAGGTTGTAAAATTGCAGTAATAGATGAAACGGGAAAGGTTCTTGATATTTCGACAGTGTATCCAACAGCACCTCAAAATGATGTAGAGGGTGCTAAAAAAGAACTTTTGAAATTAATTAAAAAAGACAATATAGATATGATTTCTATTGGAAATGGAACAGCATCTAGAGAATCTGAAAGTTTTGTTTCAGAAATGATAAAAGAAGCGGATCATAAAGTGAATTATGTAATAGTAAGTGAAGCAGGAGCATCTGTATATTCAGCTTCTAAATTAGCAACAGAAGAATATCCTGATATAAATGTTTCTATTAGAGGTGCAATTTCCATAGCAAGAAGACTTCAAGACCCATTAGCAGAACTTGTAAAAATAGATCCTAAAGCAATAGGAGTAGGGCAATATCAACATGATGTAAACCAAAAAAGGTTAAATGATAGCTTAACAGGTGTTGTAGAAGATGCGGTTAATAGAGTTGGAGTAGATGTAAACACTGCTACACCATCGCTTTTAAGTTATGTTTCTGGAATAAATTCTAGTATTGCTAAAAATATTGTTAAATATAGAGATGAAAATGGAAAGTTAAAAACAAGAAAAGAGCTTTTAAAAGTTCCAAAGCTAGGGAAAGTCGCATTTGAACAATGTGCTGGTTTTTTAAGAATTATGGATGGAAAAAATGCTATTGAAATGACGGCCGTTCACCCAGAGAGCTATGAAGTTGCAGAAAAGCTACTAGAGAGAATTGGATTTAAATCTGAGGATTTAAGAGATAAAGATAAAGTTTTAAAATTAAGAGAAGAATTAAAAAGTGTAAATATTCCAAATATCGCCAAGGAATTAGATGTTGGAGAAATGACATTAAATGATATCATACAAGAACTTTCTAAGCCAGGAAGAGATCCAAGAGATGAAATGCCAAAACCAATACTTAGAAGTGATGTATTGAAATTTGAAGACTTAAAAGATGGAATGGTACTTACAGGAACAGTAAGAAATGTAATTGATTTCGGTTGCTTTGTGGATATTGGAGTAAAATATGATGGTTTAGTTCATATTTCAGAGATGAGTGATAAGTATATAAAAAATCCTGCGGAAATTGTTTCAGTTGGGGATATTGTAAAAGTTAAGGTTATAAAGATTGATCAAGAAAGACATAAAGTTGGATTAAGCATGAAAATATAAATAAAGAGGCAAGTCCTAATTTAGGACAGCCTCTTTATATTTTTCTTGAATTTCTTTTAGTTTATTATAATGATTTTTTAATATATCTAGAAAAACATCAGCTATTTTGGGATCGAATTGCGTACCTTTACATCTTTCAAATTCTGAAATAACATAATCCAAAGGCAATGAATCTCTATAAGATCTTTTAGAGGTCATAGCATCAAATGTGTCTGCAACCGCAGTAATTCTTGCTAAATAAGGAATATTTTCACCAGCTAATTGACTTGGATAACCTTTTCCATCGTATCTTTCATGGTGATGTTTTACAATAGGTAAAATGTCTTGAAATATTGATGCTGTTGAAAGAATATGTGCACCAATTGAAGGATGATTTTTTATTTCAGAGTATTCATCATCTGATAATTTGCCATCTTTTTGTAAGATACTATCAGGAACACCAATTTTGCCAATATCATGAAAAAGTCCACCTATTTTAAGCTTTTTAATATCTTCTTCAGGTAATCCTAAAGCTTCACCTATTAATACTGAATATTCAGAAACTCTGTCTGAATGACCACGTGTATAGGTATCTTTGGCTTCAACTGTATATCCGGGACAGAATGTGTGAACACGACTGCCAAACTTTTCGTAACCAAGT
>CAYTEX010000028.1:4035-9563 GCA_964437015.1 uncultured Clostridium sp.
TGCTTATATGTATCAGATAATTTTTCGTTTATTTCCTTTATTTCACGCATTTGTTCAACAGATTTTATTCCAGATTCGATTAATAAAATCAACTGGTCGAATTTATCACTTTTTTCACAATAGCCTTGAATATCTAATCTTTTTATCGTTTCTAGTGGTGGTGCCAAATCTTTGTGACCAGTAAGCAATAAAATATATAATTCTTTATTAAATTTTCTGATTTCTTCAACTACTTGGTCTCCATGAAGAGGAGTCATAATAAAGTCTAAGAGTAATAAATCAAAATGTTCATTTTTAATTCTTTCTATTGCTTCTGCAGGGTCTGTTATACCAGTAAATGAATAACCAGAACGCTTTAGAAAAATTGATAGAGAATCTATAATTCCCTGCTCATCATCAACTGCAAGTATTTTGTATGAAGAATTTTCGTTATTATCAGTATTTTGAATGTTTCCAATTCTCATAAGTAAAATCTCCTTTTAGTATATAGAATAAACTATAGCTATTATAAACATAATTTTGACAAAAATCAATATTTTTTTTATTTTTTATAAAATTATTGTTACTATATAATGATTAACAAAGAATAATATAAAAAAGAAGCCAGATTTAGAAAAGTAATATCTGACTTCTTATAAAAAATATTTAATAATCATATTATTAATGAAATAAATTATAATGGTAAAATTATATTGAATGTTGTACCTTTACCTGTTTCAGATTCATAAGTAATATCTCCGTTAAAATGAGCTCTTATTGTTGAATATGACATATATAAACCTAAACCAGTTCCATTTTTTCCTTTAGTTGTAACCATTTCTTTAAATAATTTATTTTTTATTTTATCTGGTAGTCCTCCTGCGTGATCTTGAATTGATATAATACAGTTTGAATTCTCTTTTGTAACAATTAATTCTATTGTTTGCTCAGGTTTTCCATTGTATGCCTGTATAGCGTTTGAAAGCATATTATTAATTATTTGGACTAAACTATTAACGTCTCCTTTTATAATTGTATTTTCATCTGTTTTAACAGAGACATTTAAATAAACAATAGCATTTTTTAGTTCATGTTTCATTAAAATATCTACACGTTTTAATAGTTCAGAGACTGTAAAGCTTATTTCTTCATCATTTGTGAAGTTTACTGCTTGTCCTTTAACTGCTGTAATTATATCTGACATATATTCTGAATAATCTTTAATTTTAGAAATCCAATTTTTCATATCTTTTGCAATATCGTGATAGTCATCATTAGTAACAACGGGATTACCTATAGAATTGTCTAATTCATCCGCTAAATCTTTTAGACCTTCGGCAGCTCCAGAAATTGACATTATAGGTGTTTTAAGGTTGTGTGCAATTCCTCCTATCATTTGACCCAAAGATGATAAACGCTCTCTTTCTATTAACATATTTTGATTATCTTTAATTGTTTCCATATCTTTTTTGTGTTGAGTAATATCCTTAAACAATATAAGAATTCCAAGAATTTGTTCATTATTTATAATTGAAGAGATTTCAACATTAAAAGATTTTCTTAAATCGTTAACATTTATTTCAAAAGACTCTGTGGAGTCATTGTTTTTTATTTTTTCTAAACTATTAAGAAAAATGTTTTCATTTATATTATAATGTTTTAATATTTTTGAAAAGGCATTTCCTCTAATTTTTGCAGTATCTTTTATTTTAAATGTATTAATAAATGTTTTATTAAAATCAGATATTTCATAATTAGTATTTATTACTATATATCCATCTGAAATTCTATCAACTATTCTTTGTAGAGCAATAGGCGTAGCTCCCAAAAAGTCAAATTTAAATATTGCAAGCGATAAAAATATAGCAGTAAATGAAAAGCAAATTGGCGTTAAATAAATTGACATTTGAATAATTTGAAATGATCCCAATATATTAACGACTAATGGAATAGCTGCACTTACAATTATTAAAGCCGCTTGTTTGGAAAAAAAGCCAGCATTTTTAATAGAATACTTAATAAGAATAAATATTGAAATTATAAATAGAGTATAGGTATATATTGTATGTACGTAAAAATACCATCCATATTTAGTTGATAAATCTATAGAAAATTCTTTATAAAATAAATGGTGAAAATCATTAGTCCATAATATTATTAAAGATAAAATAGGAACTATAAATAGGGATAGATGAATAGGTTTAGTTTCAATATTTCCATTGGCAAAGCTTACAGCCATAAAGAAAAATGCAACAGGTAGAAAGCTTAAACTTATGTAATAAATATAGAAAAAATATTTTATATTAATATGGTATTTATCCATAAATAGGACTTGTAATATCATACAGCTTAACCATAAGATCATAAGCACAAATAAAGCTATAAATGACCTGTGTAATTGTTTTTTGTTTTTTTGTTTCAATGAAAATTTTAATAGTCCTGATAGTAATATACAAAGAATGATGAGTATTGCTAATACAAATTGATCATGTTTTAATAACATTTACATAACCTCCTTTAATATATCAAAAAATCTGATTAAGTACTTCTTAGAAATCTTAGGCCAGAAGAAAAACATTTTTCGTAAATATTTTTTTGAAAAGCTTGATTTTACATCTATAGTGGTTTTATAGTCAATATGTGTATTTTTGTCAAAATCATTTAGTAAGTAGTTTATAAGTTTTTTTGAATCATCATTTTTTAACATTTGATTTATTTTATTTACAAAATCTTTCTCTGTTAAAATGTTTATGTTATATCCTAATTTACTTAATAGTTTTAAGCATTTATAAGTTGGAATGGTTTTATTATTATACAAATGAAATACTCTATTTGTTTTTGTATAATTAGTTATTATTTTACATATAGCTTTTGCTGCATAGTCAACTGGGGTAAATTCTAGATGGTAGTTTGTTAAATAATCTGGTATTATTCCAATTTTAATAAATGAAACTACTTTATTTATAAATTCATTATCCGAAATATTTTCTTGAAATTTACCGTCGCGATATCTAGGCATTAAATTGCCCATACGTAAAATATATCCATCTAATCCTTTGCTTATTTCATTTAATATTTGTATTTCTGCTTGAAATTTGGTGTATGAATATACATTTTCGGGTTCTTGACCAATATATAGACTAGATTCATCAAAAACAACCTTGTTTTTGTTTTTATAAAGTAGATAAGATTTGTCTAAAGATAATCCTGATACACCAATTGTAGAAATATGATATAATTTTTTATTATTATTTTTACAAAAGTCAATCATATATTTAACACTTAATACATTGCTTTTATAAAAATCACCGTAATTTCCAAAGTGAGAAACATTTGCAGCACTATTTATTATTATATCGACAATATTAGTTAGATTTAATAAAGTTTTATTGGACAATCCAAAATTTGGTTTACAAATATCTCCTTCTACAACAAATATTTTATTATTTATCAGGTGATCATATTTGTCGCCATAATAATAATTCAGTTTCTGTTTTAATTTATCTTCAGGTGTTAGACCTGTTTCTGATCTAATAAGACAATATATAGTTGTATCTTTCAAATATAATAATTGTTCCAAAATATGAATTCCTAAAAATCCAGTACTTCCTGTCAATAATATATTTTTCTTATGATTCTTTTTTAAGAATTCTCTTTTTTTAGTATTAGATAAAACAGTCATTATATCATCAGGCAAATCTTCAATTTTGCTATAAAGTGAGTTTTTATTATTTGTAATTATAATTTGTTCTAATTCGCTTACTGTTGGAAAACGGAATATATCTTGATAAGTAATTATATTTGTTATTTTAGCTAATTCCATATTTAAATTCATAGCTAGAAGTGAATCTCCACCTAACTCAAAAAAATTATCATAAATACCAATAGGTTTGGTATTTAACACTTTTTGAAAAATTTCGACCAATTGGTTTTGAAGGTCAGATTGAGGTGGTTGATATGTAACTTTATCTGAATTCATTATTTCAGATGGAACAGGTAATAATTTTTTGTCAACTTTTCCATTAGGAGTGTATGGCAAATCATCTAATACAGTATAATATGAAGGAATCATATAGCTAGGTAAAAAATTTGAAATGTATTTTCTAAATTTAGGAATAGATATTCTCTTGTTTGATACATAATAAGCAGATATGAATTCTCTTCTATTTAGGGATTGTTTTACAACAGCTACTTTTTGTATGTTAGGGTAATTCATCATAATAGCTTCTATTTCTTGAAGTTCAATTCTTAAACCTCTTATTTTTATTTGATGATCAGATCTACCTAAGCAAAGGATATTACCGTCATTTAGGTATTTTCCTAAATCACCGCTTTTATACATTGTGGTATCTTTTATAAATGGATTAGTTATGAAGCTTTTACTAGTCAAAGATGGGTTATTTAAATATCCTTTACCAACACAATCTCCGGAAATATAAATTTCGCCAATGACACCTATTGGTACGGGTTTAAGATTTTTATCTAAAATGTACATTTGAGAATTAGATATAGGTTTTCCTATTGTTACTATATTGTTATTTATTTCTGTTAAAGTACAATAATATGTCTCGCTTGGACCATAACCATTATATAACACTATATTTGATAAATTATGTAATTCTTTAACCAAATTAATAGGTAATTGCTCTCCAGCTAAAATGGCATATTTTATTTTTCTTAATGCAGGGATTGTATTAAGATTATTTATAAATATTTGCATAATTGATGGAGTAGATTGAATAATATCTACATTATATTTTTCCATCAATATGTTTAATAAATGCGGTGTTGTTTGTTCGTTCTCATTTGCTAGAATGACTTTTAACCCTTTTTGTAATGATATAAGTGTTTCATAAGCAAAAATATCAAAACTTATTGTTGTTATAGAGACAATTGTATGATTAAAAGGATGTTTTAAGTATTTAACATAATTATTACAATAATTTGTAAAATTAATAAATACTTTATGGGTTATCATTACTCCTTTTGGTTTACCGGTAGAACCAGATGTATATATAACATACATAAGGTCTTCTAACATATTAGAATGCGTCAAATTAATATTTGGTAGGTTATATATACTATTATTTTCTAAGTCAACAGAAACAGTATTTTTAAAATTGATTTTATTTATTAGTTTATTTTGCAATAGTAATACTTTTGCATTACTATTACTTAACATATAGCTTACTCTTTCTTGTGGAAATGTTGGATCTATAGGGATATACGCCCCTCCAGCTTTTAAAATAGCAATAATAGATACAATTACCTCTAACGATCTATTTGCCATAACACCAACAATATCATTATTTTTTATCTGTACAGTATTTTTAAGGTAATAAGCTAAACTATTTGCTTTCTCATTTAATTCTTTATATGTTAGTTTTTGATCTTCAAAAACAACAGCTATATTATTTGGTGTTTTTTCTACCTGTTCTTCAAATAAATTTATTATAGTTTTATCCTTTGGATATTCAGTAAAAGTATTGTTGAATTCATATAATATTTTATTTTTTTCCTCTTGGGAAAGCATTGTTATATCATCTATT
>CAYTEX010000029.1:0-9436 GCA_964437015.1 uncultured Clostridium sp.
CTTGTCCATTTGTATTTGTCATAGAATTTACTTGATAATTAAATGTTTGTACTCCATCTTCTATCTCTTTTCTTGTATCTTCTTTTGCATATTTTTCACATTCTTTATTAGATAAATTTCTTGATTTATATTTTTTATAGTATTTTTCATAACTTGCTCTTGCAAAAGGAGCTAAATGTGAAACTGAAACTGTTGCCCCTCCATAGCTTGATGATGTAACTGCAAGTATTATTTGTGTTGCAATTGTAGCTGCAGTTATAAATCTATGTGGTTTTTCTATCATAACTCCATTTATTACTGTTCCATTTTGAAGCATATCTTCTAGATTTATTAATTCACAGTTATGAAGCGCATTTTGTGCAAAATAATCTGCATCATGAAAATGTATAATTCCTTCGTCATGAGCTTTTACAATATCTTCTGGAAGTAAAAATCTTCTTGTTATATCTGTGCTTGTTATTCCTGCCAAATAATCTCTTTGAGTTGTTACTACAGTTGCATTTTTATTTGAATTTTCTGTATTCCAGTATTCATTTTCACCATCTATTAATTCTTTTATTGTTTGATCTGTTGTATTTGCTTTTCTAACCAATTCTCTTGTATAACGATATGTAATATATTTTTTTGCTAATTGGTATTTATCAAATTCCATTAATTTTTCTTCTATTATGTCTTGAATATCTTCTACAAGAATTCTCTTTTTATTTAATTCCTCTATATATTTTATTATTTCATCAATTTCATTATCTGTTGCTCTTTCTTTTGGTCTTACCTCAACATTAGCTTTTTTAATTGCTGTTTTAATTTTTGAAGAGTCATAATCTACTATATGTCCGTCTCTTTTTACTATTTTCATTTCTTTCATCCTTTCCATATTTTTTTGTTCAATAATGTTTTATTTAGTATGTTAGAGTGTCTTACTTCCAACTTCTGCCCTCCAACTTCCTTTCCTACTTTATTTTAATATTTTAACTAAGTAATAACTTTTTTCTCACTTGAACGTATTAATTATAAAAACAACACGCAAAAAAATTAAAGGTGCTGTTGCAACTTTTTGTTAAATATGTTAAAATGAATTTGGTGATTATTATGAAGACTCCTTTTCAGCGGTATGACTACATTACAAAAAAATAAGTTATTTAAATTATTAGGAACTCACACTTATAATTATTCTAAAAATCAAGAAATCTTGCCTACTTTAAAAAGTGAAAATATTATATGTATTTTGCTTGAAGGTTTTGCTCAAATCGTTAACATAAGCTATAATGGTGAGGAAACTATTGTTGAAAATATATACGAAGAAAATCTTTTTGGAACTAATATTTCAGATATAAATAATAACGAATTTCAAATAAGAGCAGTTGAGAACTGTAAGTTACTTGTTATTGACTACAATAAATTATAAGAAACAAATTTTACGGGCTATAATTATTATAATATTTTTATTAATAATTTATTTGATATTGTAAATTCTAAACTAAAAGAAAAAAATGATAGAATAAGAATTTTAAGTAAGAAAACAATTCGTGAAAAATTATTGGAATATTTTGAATCACAATATCAAAAAACACATTCAAAATTTATATATCTTCCTAATAGTTTCAAGGACTTATCAGATTATTTTGCAATAAATAGATCTGCTATGTTTCGTGAACTAAAAAACTTAAAAGAAGAAAATTTTATAAAAATAGATGGTAAAAGAATAACTTTATTATATACCCCTGATTTAAACTAACGAAACTAAGAATTTCTTGCAACTTTGTTGCTTAGAAATTCTTAGTCCTGTTTTTTATTCAATAATATCTTTTATAACTTCGCCTGCTATTATTAAACCAGCAACAGATGGCACAAAAGAAACACTTCCTGGAGTTGGCTTTTTACTATTAGTTTCATTAGAATTATAACATACAATTGGTTTTTCTTTTGAATAAACAACTTTTAATTTTTTTATTCCTCTACTCTTCAATTCTTTTCTCATTACTTTGGCTAATGGGCATACACTTGTCTTGTAAATATCTGTTATCTCAAATTTGGTTGGATCTAATTTATTTCCTGTTCCCATAGAAGATATTATAGGAATCTTCATTTCATTTGCTCTTATAACAAGTTCAATTTTAGCTGTAACAGTATCTACACAATCCACTATATAATCTATTGTATCATCAAGAATTCCTTGTGTTTCTGGCATAAAAAATTCTTGAAATGTTTCTATTTTCGCACTAGGATTAATTTCTAATATTCTTTTTTTTGCAACCTCTACTTTTGGCTCTCCTATTGTTTTATGTGTAGCAATAATTTGTCTATTTAAGTTAGTAATGTCAATCTCATCTTTGTCTACTAAAATAAATTTTCCAATTCCGGCTCTAGCCAAACCTTCCATAACAAATGAACCAACTCCACCTAATCCAAAAATAGCAACTTTTTTTGTGTGCAGTTTTTCAACATTTTCTTTTCCTATTAACATTTCTGTTCTTGTAAATTGATTATCCAACTTTATTTTGTCCTTTCTATTTATATTCTTTTATTCTAAAAATCATCAAGAAAGTTGTGTCTTTTTCCATTTTGCTTATATTCAATCACTGTGTCTATATTTACATTTTGTGAACTATTAAATATATTCATGTCTATGGATTTGTCTTCTATCCTTAATTTTTCTAACCATTTTTTTACAGCAATTCTTTTTGAATTATCTTCATTTTTAGAGCTTTCTTCTGTAAATCTGCACGCACATTTTATAAAATCTAAATCATTGTTATTTGTCCAGTTAATTATATCTTTTTCTCTAACAAAATATAGAGGTCTTATTAATTCCATTCCAGGATGTGACGTACTTTTTAGTTTTGGCATCATTGTTTGATATTGACCAGCATACATAATTCCCATAAGTATAGTCTCTATAACATCATCAAAGTGATGTCCCAATGCTATTTTGTTGCATCCTAATTTTTTTGCATTTTCATATAGATAGCCTCTTCTCATTCTAGCACATAAATAGCATGGCCTATCTGTTATTGTATAAACTCTGTTAAAAATATCTGTTTCAAACATTGTTATAGGGATATTAAGAGTTTTACAATTCTCTATAATTTTATTTTTATTTAACTCGTTGTATCCGTGGATTCATACACAAAAATTCAAGTTCAAAATTATCTTTACCATGCTTTTTTAATTCTTGAAAACATTTTGCTAAAAGGTTTGAATCTTTTCCTCCAGATATACATACAGCTATTTTATCTCCATCTTGTATCATTTCATACTCTGTAATTGCTTTTATAAATTTAGCCCATATTGTTTTTCTAAAATTAGTAATTATAGATTTTTCTATTTCTTTATTTTTTTCCATAAAACACTTCCAATTTTTATTTCTACAATATCATACCACAAAAAGCCCTACAAATCAAATTGATTGTAGAGCTTTTCTAGTATATAAAAAATTTTCTGTAACAAATCTTTTTAATCTCCTAAGCAAATTCCTATATTACGTGCGGTTTTAATTAAATCATCATCCATTTTTACAACTTTCATGTTGCTATCTTCTGTTCCACCTTCAACTGCACCAATTTCTTTATTATCTCCAACAACATCTTCTAAAGATACATAATCTAGTTTTCCATCTTTTATAACAGTTAAAACATTGAATTTTCCCTCTAATGCAAGTTCCATTGCTTTAGCTCCATATTTAGTAGATAAGATTCTATCTTCTGCTGTTGGACTTCCTCCTCTTTGTAAATATCCTAGTGTTGTATTTCTAGCAACAAGTCCTGTACGTTTTTCTAACTCTTTTGCAACAATGTCTCCTGCTCCACCAAGTTGAATATTTATAACACCTTTTCCACCTTCACGTGTATCTTTTACAGACATACTTCCTCCTTTTGGAAAAGCACCTTCTGATACAACAACGACACTAAAATTTTTTCCTGCTTTTTGTCTAGATTTTATTTTTGATGCAACTTTTTCTATATCATAAGGTATTTCTGGAAGTAATGCAGCATCTGCACCACCTGCTATTGCAGATTCAAGTGTAATCCAACCTGCATATCTTCCCATAACTTCTAATACCATTATTCTATTATGAGTTTCTGCTGTTGTGTGAAGTCTGTCTAATGCTTCTGTCGCAACTGCTACAGCAGAGTCGAATCCAAATGTAACTTCAGTACATGCAACATCATTATCAATTGTTTTTGGTACACCTATTACATTTATACCACGCAAAGAAAAGTCTCTTGCTGATTTTTGAGTACTGTCTCCACCTAAAGTAAACAAACAGTCTATTCCATCATCTTTAAGGTTTTGAACACATTTTTCAGACAAATCCTTATATACAACACTTCCATCTTCTTCTACAACTTTATAATTGAATACGTTAGAATTTAAAGAAGACCCAATAATTGCGCCACCTTTATGCAATATTCCAGAAGTAATAGGTTGGTGATCTAACCTTACATAATTATTATTTAAAATTCCATTAAATCCATCTAAAAAACCATAACATTCAACTTGGTTTTTTTCAGCCGTTCTAACTATTGCGCGAATTACTGCATTTAATCCTGGTGCATCTCCTCCATTTATTAAAATTCCAACTTTCTTTAACATTTTAATCTCTTCCTTTCTTATAAATTTCTTACTAATATAGTATAAAAAGCTAAGCACTTTTTATACATTTAAGTGACTGCATATATGCTTTCTTGTAAATTCCATTAAATTTAAGTTTGTAAATCCTTCTACTTGAGTTTTGGCTCTATCTGATTTTAAAGCCTCTTTTAACAACTTTTCTATTTCTTCCCTATTCTTTTTATCTTTCATATCAATATAGTCAACTATTATAATTCCACCTATGTCCCTCAATCTAAGTTGTTTTGCAATTTCTGCAGTTGCTTCTTTGTTAACTTTAAATATAGTTGACTCTAAGTCCTTTTTACCAGTAAATTTTCCAGTATTAACATCTATAGCTGTTAATGCTTCAGTTTTATCAATAGTTATAAAACCACCACAATTAAGCCATATTTTTCTATCTAAAGTTTTTTCAATTTGATTTTCAATATCAAATTTTTTTAATAAGTTTACGTTTTCTTCTAAAGTAATTTTAATTCCTGTATTTTTATAATTATTTGAAAATTTATTATATTCTTCTGAATTATTCGTAGTTATTGTTTGAATATTTTTTGCACCTAAATCTGTAATAATTTTTTCTATTATTCCTTCGCTCTCACAAATTAATTTAGGCTCTGGTTTAGCTTGTTTGTATTTTTTTTGTATGTTTTTCCATTTATCTAATAATAAGTCAATTTCTTTTTTAATTTCCATTTCATTTGCAGATTCACAAGATGTTCTAATTATTGCGCCATATCCTTGTGGTAAATTATTTTTCATAAATTCAATAAGTTTATTCTTTTTTTCGTTGCTTTCTATTTTCTGAGAAGCTGTAATAAAACTAGTATCTGGCATAAGTACAACGAACTGACCTGGTAAACTTATATGTGTTGATATTCTTGCACCTTTGGTAAAGTCACTATCTTTTTTTATTTGTATTAAAATTTTTTGTTTTGGTTTTAATATTTTAGATATATCTATACTTTCATCAACTTTCTGTTTAGTTTCATCCACTTTAGGTAATACATCTTTTAAGTGAATAAATCCTTTTTTCTTTTCTCCAAAATCAACAAAAGCAGCTTGCATTCCATTTATTATGTCTTCAACTTGTCCAACATAAATATTTCCTTCTAATCTTCTTTTTCTGTCCTCTTCTGTACTTTTGTAATATTCTACCACTTTTCCATTTTCAACTAAAATAATATCTTCTACATCTTCTTGTTTATTTATTATTAATTCTAACATATTGATTATGGCTTTTAGCCATCCCCCTCTCTATTGTGCGTTTATTTGATTCATTGCATTATCAATTCCGTCTTTTATGATTTTTTTTATAGCTTCTGTAGCATAATTTATCCCTTGTACTAAATGCTCATACTCTTCTTTTGTTAATTTTCCAATAACATAATCTATTAAATTATAGTTTTCTAATGGTTTTCCAGTCCCTATTCTAATATGAGGAAATTCTGTTGTTTTCAAATTTTCAATAACAGATTTCATTCCGTTGTGGGTTCCTGCCCCTCCTTTTTTCCTAACTTTAACTGTTCCTTCAGGTAAATCAATGTCATCATATATAACAATAACTTTTGATATATCCAATTTATAAAAATTTATGAATTTAATTATTGCTTCACCACTTAAATTCATAAATGTTTGTGGTTTGCAAAGAATTACTTTTTCATTCTCAATTATTCCAGTTCCATATAAAGAATCAAATCCTTTTTTTTCAACTTTAATACTGTATTTTTCAGAAATCTTATTTATAGTATCAAACCCCATATTATGTCTAGTGTAAGAATATTCTGGCTCAGGATTTCCTAATCCCACTATTAAATACATTTTTTATAAATTCCTTTCTATGCATAATCTATGTTCTTTTTAAAATCCCCATAATTTTATCTCTAGCTTTTTCGATCAATAAATATATAAATTCATTTTTAAATATAATAAGCATAACTAAATATACAATTATTCCAATCAAAATTTGTATAACAAAGCACACAAATCCTGAACAGAATAGCCTTACAAACATACAACATATAAACATCATACTTGCAGAAAATAAGTATATATAAGACGCTTTAAACATTTCTTTTAAATTAATTTCATCCTTAACAAAATAGCATTGTACAGCATCCACAACAATTTGAGATATAACAGTTGCAATACATGCACCTATACTTTTCCAAAATTTAATCATAATAAAATTTAAAATAAAATTAACTACAATACCTATTAATACAGAAATCGTAAATTCTTTTTGTCTTTTGGTTGGTAATAAGTATTGTGTGCCTAATATATTGGCAACACCCATAAATAAAATAATTGGTGTAATTATTTTCATTAAAATTATAACTTTTTCATATCCTGGTCCAAAAAACCATGGAACAAAATTATCTGAAATTGCAATTAAACCAAACATTATAGGAAAACATAATAAATATGTGAAATGAAAAGACTTTTTCATATATATACTAATTTTTTCTCTTTCACCATTTGCAAACATATTGGCCATTCTTGGCACCATAACAGTACCTAAAGATGTTACCACTGTAAGCAATACCCTTATTATTTTTTGGCTTTGTTCATAAAATCCTGTTTCTGCTTTATCAGCTATTAATCTACCAAGCATTGTAGTGTCTAGCATATTATATACTTTATTTGCAATTTGAGGTACAAAAAGTAACATTATAGTTGGAATTTGTCTAGTTAAACTTATATTTTTAACTTTTACACCTTTAAAATATTTAGGTAAATAAAGCCATAAAGAAATATTTCCGTATTAAATCAGCAAATGCATATATGGTAAGATATTTATTTAAATCTGATTCTTGTTTTACTAGTATGAATATTAAAGCAACTGATACTAATCTAACAATTATATTTCTTAAAACAGTTTTCTTAAAATCCTCTAGTCCTTGGAAAAACCAGCTTATATCAAAAGCTGCAGCTATTAATTCAAAAAAAAGTATTTTATAATAAATAGCATATTCGCCTTGTCTCATAAATGTAAAATAGTAAATTACAGAAGAAACAGCTATTGCTATAAACCTAAAAGTAACAAGTTCTATAAATGTCTTTTTACGCTTTACTTTGTCATTTTGTAAATATGCTATTTCTCTTTGTCCATACATAGATATTCCAAGTGATCCAAATAGCACAAAATAATTTACTATAGTATATGTATATATGTATATACCATTTCCCTTTGGACCTAGTACTCTTGCCAAATAAGATGCTGTTACAAGTGGTAATATTATAATTAAAATTTGATAAGATAAATTATATAAATAATTTTTTACGATACTTTTCTGACCCATTGATTTTTCCTTTGATTTTCTTTAAAATTTTACCACACAAGTATATCAAATTTAAATAAATTTATCAAGTAAATTTAAAAAAACATATAAAAAAAGTAGCAGTTTGCTACTTAGTCTTTGGTTATGCTAAACCATATTTTTTCTTGAATTTATCAGCTCTACTTCCCGCAGTATCACGTCTAGATAAGTTTCCTGTCCAAAACGGATGACAATTAGAGCAAATATCTACTTTCATATCTTTTTTTGTAGACCCTACTTTAAAAACATTTCCACAAGCACAAGTTATAGTTGTTTCTTCGTATGCTGGTTGTATATCTTTCATTTTATTTCACCTCTTCTTCCATATTTGTGCGATTCCTGACCGCACCCCTTATAATAAGACTTTTAACATATTATCTATTTATGAATTCTATTTTATAATATTTTCTTGTTGCTGTTCATATTTATACTGTTCAGCCATATATTGAGCTGACTCAAGTGCTTCTTTATTAAAAGACACTCTTCCAACTAATTTCATTACAATATTAAATAGACATGCAACTATTAATATAAAAATACATACTTTTTTCCATATTTTTGATAACATATTTGTCTCCTTTTATTTTATAAAAACATGAATTATCTACCATTTAATTATACTCTATTTTTACAATGTCTGTCAATAGTTTATATTTATACATTTTGTTATATAAATATCCTATTTAGCAGATTTTACTAAATAGGATATTTTTTATGCTAACATTAAAACAGCCATAGGAGCATTATCTCCTTTTCTAGGTCCTGCTTTTACTATTTTTGTATATCCACCTACTCTATCAGCATATTTTGGTGCTATTTCGTTAAATAGTTTTGAAGGTAAATCTATATTCTTACCATTTTCATCTTTTACTTTATTAATTTTAGTCATTATTCTTCTTCTTGCATTTAACCTTGATGGCATATCTTTTTGTCTAGATTCTGTTGTCTCTTCTTTAACAACTTTTAGATATTCTTTACCATTTTTGCTTTTTGCAAGTTCTGTCATCTTATTTCCTTTTGAATCTAATTTTGCTTTAACAATTTTTACATCAACCATTTCAAAGTTGTCTTTTTCTTTAACAGCTTGAGCAATTATAGAATCTACTATTTTTTTAACTTCTTTAGCTCTTGCTTCAGTTGTTGTAATTTTGCCATACATTATTAAATCAGTTGATAATGTTTTTAGCATAGATTTTCTAATATTTGTTGTTCTTCCTAATTTTCTGTTAGCCAATTCTTTCTCCCTCCTTGTCTTTTCGGGTTATTCCCATTATTTTATACTTATTTACTCTTCTTCTGGCGCAAAATCCAATCCAAGAGCTCTTAACTTTGCAGTAACTTCATCTAACGATTTCTTTCCAAGATTTCTAACTTTCATCATATCTGATTCTGTTTTATTTGCCAAATCTTCTACTGTTGAAATTCCAGCTCTCTTTAAGCAATTAAATGATCTAACTGATAATTCCATTTCTTCGATTGATTTTTCCAAAATTTTCTCTTTTTGATCT
>CAYTEX010000030.1:0-3027 GCA_964437015.1 uncultured Clostridium sp.
TTGTTCTATCATCTTCTTTGTTATGATTGTCTTCAAAACCTTTTATATTATTTATTAATTCTTGCCACTCTACTTGTATAGGATTATTTATATCTATATAATCATACCAAATAATACAAAAATAACCATCTTTTTTTAATGACTTTTGCAATTCTAATTTAAATTTATCTTTTTCAAAGTAATGAAAACTATGAACTGCAAAAGCAAAATCTACAATATTTTCTGATATACTTGTTTCTTCTGCTTTTTCATTTAAAAAAAGAACATTTGATGCTTTTATGTTGTTAATAGCAAAATCTATCATATCTTTATTTGGTTCTACAAAATAATATCTATTTACAGAACTTGTTAAAAGATCTGCAAATTTTCCAGTTCCTGCTCCATAATCTGCTATAACAGAATTACGATTTAATCCATATTTTTTTAAAATTTCTATTATTTGTTTGTCATAACTAGGTCTATATTTATTATAGTAATCCTGTTTATTCATAAATAAATTCTCAGTTTGTATATTCTTATATTCTTCTTCCATTATTATACCTCTTTTCAATAAATCTTTTTTCTAAAAAAATGTAAAAATCTCAATGTTAAAAATCCAGTATTTTCAATAGTTTAAGTCAATGTTTATATAAATTGGTTTCTCGCACTGAATCTTTGTACTTGGCAACTTTTCTTTTTTATTTTCCATTTTACTCACTTTCCTATCTTTATAATAATTTCTATATTTTGGATATCACAATTTCAGAATACTCTGATGTAATTTATTTTTTACTACAACTAAAATTAATTAATATTCCTGTATCTTCATATCCAGCATTAATATATGCTTTATTTGATGGAATATAATTATAATCAGTATATAAAAGTGGCACTAAATCTCTACTTAATAAATCATTTGTCATTAAATATATCAGATTAGCAGCATATCCCTTTTTTCTTTCTTCAACTGGTGTATATACATGATTCAATTTAGCTTGATTTCCTACAATACCATAACCTGCCATACAAACAATTTTATTGCTATTATTTCTTAATACATAGAAACTATCACTTTTTATAAATTCATCAACATCTTTTTTCGCTTGCTCCATTGTTATTGGTTCGATTCCATTCATTTCTATATTATCGTCATACCAATATTTTTCTAATATTTCTCTATCTTTTTCATTTGGTTTATCCAATACGCCATCACATTGCTTTGGTTTTACTGTTTGATGACAAATTAGAAATCCCATTTCAAAATAATCATCTTTATTTATGTATTTAAAATTTCTATTTAACAAAAAATCATATAATTCTTTTTTACATGTAAATTTATCCTTTTCATTGTCTGTTAAATATTTTTCCATCAACTCTTCAATCTCTTCAATAATTGATTTATCAAAATTATCTTTTGTCCAAATCCATGTTGGATATTTTTTTGCACCTCTACAAATAATATTGTTTTTTTCATCACTATAAAGCTCTAATTCTAAACTTGATAAATTTTTAAGTATTATATTAAATTTATATTTATCATTTTGAAACTCGTTACTATTAAATATCTCATTATCGCTTTTAATTTCTTTGTACATAAAATCACTTCTTTCACTAATTTCTCTTTTAATTGTTAAAAATGTAAAAATCTTAATGTCAAAAATTCAGTATTATCAACGATTTGAGTATGGTTCTTCTAAAATCCCCGTATCGCAGTTAATACTTGTACCTGCACAACTTTTATTATTTTTCATTTTCTTTGCCTTTCTCATCTATTTTTCTGATTTCAATTGTTTATAACTAATTAATTTAATTATATTAAAAATCCCATTTTCTTTTGCATCTTTTAATACTTTCAATTCTTTTTCTCTTTCTATATAACTCGTTAATGATTTTGTGTAATCATCGATATAGCCAGGATGAGTCATTAGCTCTACAATTATATCTTTATCTTGATATTTATCTACCATTTCTTTCAAAAAATCAATAGAAACATTTTTTATAGTAAAATCTTTATATAATATATCCGGTCTTGAGATATCACATTCAAACTCATTTCTGATTGGTACATTATATTCTTCAGCAATATCTATCACTGCTCTTTTTATATTTCCATTATCACATAGATGGTGATGCATATCTAAATGATCTATTCTAATAAATCCATTGCTATATTTATCTATCGTTTTTATTTGTGCAACTATTTCATTATAAGCATCTTCATATGTCAATTTTGAATTTTCTATTTGTTTTCTGTTATATAAAAACATACCATTTTCATCAACTAAATTAATATTATCTAATATAGGTTTGCCAACCGTCAAATTTATATGTAATCCTATACAGTTAATATTATTCATTATAGCTTTTTTTATGGCATATTCTGCATATTTCATATTTGCCATAATTGAAGTACTTGTTATATATCCACTTTGGATTCCCTCGATAATACCATCGCTAATACTTTTAGAAAGACCAAAGTCATCTGCATTAATTATCAATCTCATTTATTTCACCTCATTTTATTAAATACGAAAAAATCTCGATGTAAAAAGCGAGTATTTTCAAAGGTTTGAGTGTGGTTTTTCATAAAATCCCCGTATCGCAGTTAATATTCATCTTACTTACTTTCTTTCATTTATATCACTTCCTTCTGTGCTATTATATTATAAAAATGCCACTTTTTATTATCTGATTCTTTCACATATTCTATCTCATCTAATTTCAATATTTTATATCTTTTTAAATATTCTTTCACTTCTTCAATTTTCTTTTTCTAAATCAGCTCTGTCATAAATTTTCCATCTTCAGCAGTATGTTTTATATTGGAACATACTGAATTCTTATCTAATTCATTTTCATTAAATATATAATATATATTTATATAAAATTTATTAACTTGAATAAACATCAGTTTCCATTATATCACATTTGTTTTTTTTTATAAAGTCAATTATTTCATCTATAACTTGTTTATTTATACTTTTTATATCCTTATAAGATATAAATTTATTTATCAACTCTTAATTTTTATTAGACTGAAATACAATA
>CAYTEX010000030.1:3109-9335 GCA_964437015.1 uncultured Clostridium sp.
TTTTTATCAAATTGTTATATTTTACGGAATTACTTGAAGAAAAAAATGTAATATTTATGTAATAAAAATGTTACATAAATTTAATAATTTTGTAAAACCTTTATGGCAGTAAGCGTACATATATACATATATGCATATCGAAGTAAAAACGTTATTTACAAATAAAACAAACTATACTAAAATTCAAATATAAACTTTCACATAGAGGATGTAACCTAAAATGAATAATTGTAAAGTTTATAGTAGATAAAAAAGGAGGATAATGTTATGAATCCATTTCAACGTTTCATAAACTATATTAAAAGTAAATTTAACAGGACACCACAAATAGAAGCTCCTAATTATAATGCAGGACGCCTCGAAAAAATAGAACCTGTTAATGATAAAAAAGAGGAGGGAAATATAGTGGAAGATTCAAACACACCAAAAAAATTTAAAGAAGGTTTAGTTGAAAGTGCTAAAAATTATGATTGGGAAAATATGCCTAGAGATGAAGCAATTACAACAATGCTAAAAAATTTAGGAATGAAACCAGAATTAGCTAATAACGAAGATGCAAAAAAAGAAATCTTAGAAATTGTAAATAATACAATCGGAAATGAGACAAAAATATCTGATTCAACACAAGGTTGGTTAAAGGGTCTTATAGGTGATGATGGAACCATTGCATTTGATGAAGATCTTTTATTAAATGGTAAATCAGGTAGATTTTATGAAGTAGTTAAAGGAAATAGAGAAGTGCTTAGTTCTGTCTGTTCGACGATAATTGATGTAAACGAAGAAGGTCAATTAGTAAAACACACAATAACAAATTTATCAGATAAATCTACATTTTATGATGGGCGCATTGATGAGAATTACAGTTCAACAGATATAACAGCAGTTATAGACGGTGGTATTGAAATGAACCGTATTGAAATATACACTGATACTACGAAGTCTTATCCATCTAAATCTACACATTCAAGTACAAAAACAATAACATTAACTAGAGATCGAAAATTACCAACTCGTGCATATGGTAGTGTGAACATTAAAGGGGATAATATTCTAGCTAATGGTAATGTATCCTTATATAATGTAAATGCTTATGATGCGATTTTGGGTAAATACACAAATTTGGCAAATCTATCTCTAGATGACATTCGTAATAATGAAAATCTACCTGGTTTTGGATATTATGGACCAAATCAG
The DNA here is from genome assembly GCA_964437015.1 of uncultured Clostridium sp. Lineage (GTDB taxonomy): Bacteria > Bacillota > Clostridia > TANB77 > CAG-508 > CAG-269. The sequence continues at coordinate 4,304 of CAYTEX010000030.1, forward strand.
GAAGAAATGAAGCGACAAGAAGGTATATATAATACAGACCTAAAACAATTAATAGATGAAGATCCTAAATTCAAAAGACTAGCTAACAAGTTAGGAATAGTTAACTCTATAGAAGACGTTGAGCCAGACAATAATTAATAAACAAAGAGATTTCTGTTATTTACAGGAATCTTTTTTAGAAAAAAGATATGGCATTCTATCTCTTAAAGAAATAAATTTCATTCTATATACATTGTAATACTCTGCATAAGTTGACGATATTAATTCACTATAACTATTTTCCATTAGTTTTAATGCTTCTAATGGAGTTACCCATATCAATTCTGCCCCCTCACTTTTTTTCTTTTTCAACTTTCATAACTTTATTTATCCTTTTCCCAATTGTTGTATAACCCAAAAACTATACTCTATTAAAGGAACTACCAATTGAATTAGAATAAATAAGTATAATTCAAGCATACTAGTTTTAAATACTTTTTTTAGCTTATCATTTTTAAAAAAGTTAGATATATACATTATAACTAGTGGTGTTGTAAATAGAAGAGAAAGATTTTTTAATATTATTAAGGCAACTATTGATATTAGTAACAACACTATTACAATTAGTTTTATAATTGTTTTTTTCTTGTCCTTAAATAATTTGATTACATATAGTATACTTATAATTATAAAAGCAATAGCTAGTATTATATATAATGTTTGAGGTATTGATAATTCAAATCCTGTGAATATCTTAAAATTTATAAAATTGCTATTATTAGGTTCTTCAACCCTATTATTTCCATAATAGTTCATCATTTCAATCATAGACGAAGTTATATTCTCTAATACCTTAGTATCTATGTTTGAAAAACTATCATTTTCGCTATGATAATTAAATGGATTGCTAGAAAGTGCAAAATCTAAAGTTGTATAACCATTTTCTATAAATAAGAATGCGTCTGATGTTTCACCTTGATAATAATTGCTTTTTGGATTGTATAATATTTCATTGATAAAAGAATATGTAGCTTCTTTTTTTGTAGCTTTAAAATATTGTTTAGCAATATTATCATTTGAATAGTGATATAATATTAGATTTCCACTGCTTCCTGCATTGTCAAAATTAATAATTAAATCATATCTAATTTTATTATTTTTTATAAATTCATTAGCCCCCCAAAAACTCTCTTCTTCTCCATCAGTAAACAATACATAAATATTATTTTTTAAATTGTTATTTTTTAATATTCTTATTGTTTCCAATAATCCTGCAACAGACATACCATCATCACTTGCGCCATATGAATTTTCTGCACTATCGTAATGTGCAACAAAAAGTATATTTTGACTATTGGTTATATTGTTTGTTGAAACAGGTACAAGAATGTTGGTTAAGGATTTGCCATTATATTTTTCCATACGCTTATTGTATGATTCATTGAGAATTTCTTCAATATCGTTTCCTCCAGCTATTTCATATTTATAGAAATCATCAAATGAATTATAATTAAAATTATTTTTTATAAAAGAATCCACATCGCTATCAGGTGTTTGCTGTTTAATAAAATTATAATAATCTTCTTTTAGTCTATTAAGTTCCTGTTTTTTTTCATCTTTCATTTTTAAGAAGAATTCTTCATTTATCCTAACACTTTTAACTTCACTTTTTAAATTCATTTTATTTAAGCAATCAATTATATAATCTCTAACCTTGTAATTTTCTTCACTTCCAATAGGATGTTTATTCTTTGAAATATTATATAGAAAGCTTAAAACCATATTATTATCTTGTTTTGTGCTATCAGCTTCAAAAATTGTTATTTCTTTAAAATTTTTTGCTGGAGTATGTATATATAATGGTTTAACTTGTATGTATCCTAATAGAAATACTATTATTGTTATTATAATAATTAATAAAATCTTAAACTTTTTACTCATTTTTTTCCTTTTCCTAATTAGATTTCTAAATCCTTGTACTTGTGGGCTTTTCTTTTTTATCTTCCATATTACTCACTTTCCTTGATTATTTCATTTCTTCATTTTTCATTTTTTGAATTTCTGTATATATTTCATCCCAATTTTTTACTCTTACAATTTCTCTATCTTCAATTTGTTCATTCATTTTTGTTGTCATTAATATTGATTTAATTCCATTATCAACCATTTGTCTACATGTCTCATAGCTGTCTTCAATACACAAATCTATATTATTATCTTTAAAGAACTTAACTTTATCACTTACGTGTAAATCTAAAAAATCATAAGGAATATTAAAATTGGATAAGCTTTCCTTCGTAATCCTTTCCGCATCGCAACCTTCTATATTCATAAGTCTTGCTGTAATAAAATGTATTATATTTCCTTCTTCTTTTAATTTTTGAATAACTTTATTAGCATTTGGAAGCATTGTACATTCTTCTAAAACATTTTTATAATATTTCCTAAAGAACGCAAATTTTGTTTCATCATCCCAACCATATAGTGCATTTAAATAATATCTATTTGTTATCAATCCAAAACTATCTCTGCTTGTCGGCACTCCTGATATTTCTTCTTCAAAAATATCCGCATATTTTAGCATAGATTTTACTGTAAGAAAAGTTGTATCATCTATATCAATTCCTATTTTCATAATTATTCTCCTTTAATAAATCTTATAAGATCATACCAAATATCAAATACTATATGTTTTCTTGCAGTTGATACTTGTACTTGCATAACTTTCGTTTTCATTGTTGTTCAGCCTATCTTTCTAACTCATCTTGTTGCCTATCATCATATTCTAATCCAATTCTAAAAAATGTATCTAAAAGCTTATTAGTTGAAGAAATGTTGTCTCCTAATTTTAATGATAAATAACTATCTACATCGTTTGGGTATGAAGTAATATTTATTCCACTGAACTGTGATACTAATCTTATATAAGTTTTTAAAAATTTATTTGTAGTATTAGCTTGTATTTTACAAGCTTCCTCATAGTTAGAATTAATCCCATTATAATGTCCAAATCTTCTTGTTAAAAAATCTGCTATTTTTATCTCTTCTATTCCAGCTTTTTTTAACATACCAATAAAGATAGTTGCTGAAATTAGCATAGCTGGAGTAATATCTCTTTCTTATTATTTCTGCTTAAATGCATTTTCTATTTTAACATAAAAACAAGCAATTTTCAATAAATCACTTGTTTTGTATTACTTTATAAAATTATTTGCTTATATTAGAATTTAATCTAATATAATTCTAAAATACATTCATGCCCTGAATTATTAAAATCCAATATAATTTCAATTAATGTTAAGATTGTTTCATTACCTAAATCAGCTTTGCTTTTTTCATAGTTTTTCCATTTTATCAAAATTGGTCCTTCATCAAACACACCAAATCCGCCACGTAGCAAATCATTAAAAGCCGCAAAATTATGTCCCGTTTTGAAATTAAGGTTTTTAGTTAGCAATTTATCAATTTCACAATAAAAACCTTCTAAATCATTAAAATTATTTCCATCAATTATAAATTCTTTCATAATTGTTTCCCTCCTATTTTTTTAAAGATATTATATCATAATTTATATAATATTACTACTATTTGTTATACGTTTTTTTATAAACATGTAAAAACCCCAATATCCAAATATTCTGCACATCTCTATATATTGTAATTTATATAACTAATTATTCTGCAAATCTGTATAATATATGATTTCTTTATTTAAAGATTTAGCAAATTCTATTTCACTCTTTGTACTACTTCCTATATAGTTATTTACATTTACAACTAAAATAGCATCACATAATTTAATTTTTTCTTTATGCATTTTATCAAGAATTACAACTTCGTCCTCTGTATAGGCATCTTTGTCAGATTTTGTTGGATAAATAGGAGTTAACATACAATTACCTTGTAATTCCATTTTTTCGCTTATCTCTAGCATTTCTTGTTTAAATCTCAAACTTCCACATACCGTTATAATTTTCATTTCTATATTCTCTCCTTTACAAATTACTATTTTATAAAACAAATTGTATAATAACTCCTGCAATAGCACAACTAGTGCAAATCATACATATCTCCCCTAATTTATCATTCTATTTAAATTCAGATTCTTTTTAATCTCTTATAGGTAAGCCGTTATCTGCATTTTGTCAGCTTCTTTTTACTGTTCAAGTATTTCTATTATTTTATCATTTGATTCACAATTGATTTTTAAATTCATATTATCTTTTAAGTATTTTATTGCTATAATACTTGGAAATACTTTTGTTTCGCCATTTAAATCATTTAAATTTATCCACATTGTTATCCTTTATTAGGTATGTTCTAACTGCTTTTCTTATTTTTTTATCCATATATTACCAACCTTTTATAAATATGTTATTTTCATTCATTTGTATCAACTACTTTATTTTATATCTAACTCTAATCCTACCCCTACTTCGTTAACTTTCATTTGTTTACCTATTTCAATTTTAGCTTCAAGTGAAACACAATGGCATGGATATAATAATTCTATATTATTATCTTTAAAATATTTTATGGTGTTTTGCAGTTTTTTATCGTTTTCAAATAAATGAAATCCACCTATGACACCATATACTTTTGTTTCATCACACACTCTTTTTGCATATTCAATTATATTACATATCCCACTATGCGAACATCCTGTAATAATAAATAAGCCTTTTTCACTTTTATATGCTATTGCTGAATCTTCTTCAACAGAATCCTCAATCTTTTCACCATTAATAATTTTTTTACCAATTGTATATCTTGACTCAAAGTTATTCAATTGTGGAATTTCACCTAAATAAATAATATGTTCACTAATTTTAACCGGTTCTTTAGTTAAATTTAAACTACATACCTTGGAAAGTTCTTTCTTAGTTAAAGGTGAACTAATACATAATCCAGTGTCATCTTCTTTATAATTAAAGCTTTCTGGATGTGAGATTAATACTACATCTCTTTTCTCTTTAAAAAAATATTTTAAACCTCCTGTATGATCATCATGGCCATGAGATATTACTAACTTGTTTACTCTGTTTAAATCTAT
>CAYTEX010000031.1:0-9102 GCA_964437015.1 uncultured Clostridium sp.
AAATTTCTTGCACTTGATAATCCCCCATTTACTTTATATAAATATTTCACTTTATCTGGATATTTCTTTATATATTTATCTATTATATTTTTATAATTATCTTTTGAACCATCATCTACTGCAATTATTTCTATTTCTTGTAGTGTTTGATCAACAAGTGATTTTATGCATTTTTCCACATATTTTTCTACATTATATACCGGTACTATTACACTAACTTTTGGCATAATATAGCTTCCTCTCATTTAAAAATAGAACTAGAAATTTTGCCCAAACCTCTAGTTCCTACTTTATCATTCTTTTTCATATATTGAAACAATAATAGCACTTATATAACCTTCTTCGTTATATTCCATTTTAATGTTATATTTATATCTATTTGTAATTGCATTAGCAAGCTCATTTGCTTTTTCTTCATTTTTGCTACCTTGCTCTATTAAAATTTTAATTTGTTTTCCGTTTATAACTTGGTAATCTGCCATATTTTGGCTAACATTTTGAATCATTTTTTGTACTGTATCAAAGTCTAATTCTTCGCCTTCATATAGTAAAAATTTATTGTTAAATCTTTGTTTTTTAAGCTCTATATTGTTCTTTTCTTCTTCTATTCTTTTTTCTTCTTGTTCATTAACCCATAGTAATATATTATTTAGTAATTTTGCATTTACCTTAGCTCTTTTTTCTTCTAGTTTATTTATTTCCATATTTTTTAATTGGCTAGTTATGTTGTTTATCATATCTCCTTCGTAATCATTTAGTATGATATTATTATTTTCTTGGAAATGTGTTTCAATTTGTTTTTTATTTGAAAAATCAAAGTCTGTTTTTAAATTAGCTTCTAATTTATTGATTTTTTCATTTTTATATACAATCTTTCCATTAACAGAAATACTGTTTTGTAAATTTTCAGTATTTAACTCTATGCTTAAGTTTTGTTTATCATCCTCATATGAAAAATTTCTTGATTCACCATTTCCTTTTCCTAATGAATAAACTTTAGTGTCTTCTCCTTGTTCTGTTAACTGTATAGTTTTATAACTTAGCTCTGTACCATTTTTGTTATTTAAGTCAATTATATATTCTCCTGAATCAGTTTTCACAGAAGTCCTTAATGTAATTCCTTTTTGTTGGTATACGTTAAATATTATTTTAGTTTCGTTTTGACCTAAGTATTCTATAGAATCATATATACTTTGTAATTTTGAAGTATACATTTCTTCTATGCTTTTAGGTTCATTAAATCCAGCTTCTTTTATTTCGCTATCTATATGTTTTAATTTATCTAGTATTATTTTGTCTTTTATTGCTTGATTTAGTATCTTTTTGTATATTTTATCAACATCTGTTTTGCTTAGAGTTAATGTATATTGTTTGGTTGTAACACTCTCTCCATTGTTCAATGTAATTAATACATTTCTTTTAGATGTGTAACTTTTTTTATCAATGTCAGAAAAAATTTCTTTAAAGTATGTTTCTTTCATTGTTTTTACTTCTTCATCAGAAAAATCGAACAATCCACTAAAATCAAAACTCTCAAGATTCATTTTTTCTTGAAAATACTTCCCGTCATATCCTAAACTAGATACAAAATATGCAACACTTGCATTTTTTACACTTACAAATTGTTGAACTAAATCAGCTAATCTAAAACCATATGTATCATTTTCCTTTAAAAGTTCTATATTAGCTAAATCTTCAGAAGCATAGCTTACTTTTATATTTCTATATGATGCATTCTCTGAATTATTAGTTATTCCTTCTTCTGCTATATTATAAATTTCTTCTTGGTCAATTTCATTTTCTAAAAAACTTAACTCAATATTTGATTTCTTTGTATAATCATTTTTTCTCAAATAATCAATGTTTTTTTCTTCATTACTTACATCTGCTATATTAGCAAAATTTTTTATATTTTGGGCTATATATTTTTGAAACAAAGTTTCATTAGATTTTAACATATCGGTTGTAAAATATAATACTCCTCCAACAATAGACACTAATATCATTACAACAAATAATATAACTATGATTAGTCTTACACCTTTTTCCATATTATTACATATTCTCCTTTATTTTTCTTTGTCTAAGTGCTCCATATACTATAATTCCTGTTGATACTGATGCATTAAGTGATTGCATATTTCCTATAATCGGAATTTTTACTAAAAAATCGCATTGTTTTTTTACCAAATTGCTTATTCCATTTGCTTCATTTCCTATTACAATAGCTAAAGATCCTGTCAAGTCTTGATTATAATAGTATTTGTCTGTATTTACATCAGTTCCACATATCCATATTCCTTGTTCTTTTAGCTTATTTATTGTATCTGTTATATTGCTTACTCTTGCAATTTTCATATATTGCAAAGCTCCACATGCTATTTTGCTAACTGTACTGTTTACTGATGCAGCTCTCCTTTTTGGGATGATTATTCCATGTACTCCAGCTGCCTCTGCAGTTCGTATAATTGCTCCAAGATTATGAGTGTCTTCTATTCCGTCTAATATTAAAATAAACGGATCTTCATTTCTTTTTCTTGCCTCATCTAAAATATCTTGAACATCTACATATTCGTATGGAGGAACAATTGCAATTACTCCTTGATAGTTTTCTGTTCCTGCCATCATATCCATTTGTCTTTTCTCTTTTTCTACAACTATTATTTTTTTCTCTTTTGCAATGGCTATTATTTTATTAATAGATCCTTTTTTTTGTCCTGCTGTAATATATATTTTGTTTATATCTTTGTCACTCTCTAATAGTTCAAGTACTGCATTTCTTCCCTCAATTTGGTCATCATAACTTTTTTCTTTATTCATAGATTTTTGAGTTTCTATAGTTGTATTTTTTACTTTAGGGATTTTTTTAGCTTTTATTTTTTTCCCTTTTTTCAAAAAATTCTTCCTTTCATTATATTGCATAGAATATCTCCCTTTTTTTAATCTTACAATATTATATCATATTTTTCGAATAAATCAATATTTTTTCCTATTTTTTCCAATCCTTTTATTGCAGGCTCATATAAATTTTCTCCATCATAATTAAATCTTGATCCATGACAAGGGCAATCCCAAGTTTTATCTATGTTATTCCATGTAAGTAAACATCCTAGGTGGGTGCATGTTGGGTTTACTGCATAGATCTTTCCTTTTTTATCTCTATATATTCCAACATTAACTCCATCTATTTTAATTATACCTCCATTATCTTTTTTTATTTTAGAAATTTCTTCTTCTGGTATTTTTATTCTATTTGTTATAAATGATTTATCTTTTTGTTTTATCATATTTCCAAGTTCTTGTCTATTTTTTATAGGTTTAAGTCTCGTTGAGTCATAAATTGATAAATATTTATTTTCTTTTCCTAAAATTTTGTCTGTTATTATATTTGCCGCAACATTAGAAGTTGTCATCCCCCATTTATTAAACCCTGTTGCAACAAAGCAATTTTTCATCAAATCTGAAAATTCTCCAATATATGGCACTTTATCTAGTGTTACACAATCTCGAGTATTCCATTTAAATTTTATTTTATAATCTGGATAATACTTTTTGACTGCATTTTCTAAATAACTATATCCAAAAAAATCTTTACTTTCAGGAGAATATCCTGTTTTATGATTTCCACCAGAAACAATTAATAATCTTTTTCCATCATGGTTTACATTTCTAAAAGAAAGTACCGGTTCTCCCCCATTTATAAACATTCCATTTGGCAAATTTTTTTCAGTTTCTATCGCCATAGCGTAAGATGTTACTTGATACATTTTAGTAAAATAAAATCCAGGAAAATTTATAATTGGATAATGTGACGCAACTACAACATATTTTGCTTTTATTATGTTTTCATTTGCATAAACTTGATAGTAATCATCAGCTTTTTCCACATTTTTTACAACTGTGTTTGTAAAAATAATTCCATTATATTTTTTTATACTTTTTACAAGTCCTTCCATATATTTTCTAGGATGAAATTGTGCTTGATTTTCCATCCTAACTGCTCCTTCTATGTCAAATGGTAAATCTGTTTTTTCTATGAATTTTGTTTTTAAAGTATTCTCTTTATTTAAATCATTATAAAGCTTACATAGAATATTTAATGCATTTATTTCATTTTCCAATTTATTCCTATCTTCCTTAGAATTTGCATAAATTATATTAGGTTGATATTCAAAGTAACACTCAATCTCTTCTTCATCTATTATTTTTTTGATGTTTTCTATAGCTTTTTGATTTGATTCTAAATAGCCTAGCGCAAACTTTTCTCCAAATGATTTTATTAAATAATCATAAATTAAACCATGGCCAGAAGTAATTTTTGCTGTTGTATTTCCAGATGTTTTTTCTGCTAATTTATTTTTTTCTATAACTATTACTCTTAAACCATTTTTACCTAAGTAATATGCTGTACTTAAACCAGTAATTCCTCCCCCTATAATGCATACATCAGCAGAATAATCTCCATCAATTAAATTTTCATCATTTAAATAATTTGTATCTTCCATCCATAATGAAGACATAAAAACTCACATCCTAACATTAATATTTTTTGTTAGTATGTGAGTTTTTTATTTTTTTATGCCATTTGTAAAAAAAGGACCCGGTCCTAAATTGACAAAATTTTTTCTGCTAAATCAAGATTTATTCCCTTTACTTTCACCAAATCTTGAATTTTTGCTTTTTTTATTTTTTCAACACTGCCAAATTCTTTTAAAAGTGCTTTCTTCTTTTTTTCTCCTATTCCTTTTATGTTGTCTAATTCAGATTTTGAAATTGCTTTATCTCTTAATTTTCTATGATATGAAATTGCTGTGTCATGAACTGTATCTTGGAATAATGTTATTAGTTTAAATAAATTTTCTGATATCTCTACTTCATTTCTATTTTCATCCATTAAGGCTCTTGTTTGGTGTTTGTCGTTTTTTACCATACCAAATATTTTTATATCTACATTATATTTATCAACAGCTTTTCTTACTGCTCTTATTTGAGTTATTCCACCATCTGCAAATATTGCATCTGGAATTTTGCCAAATCCTTTATCTTCTGGATTTTCTATAGAATGAGCTAATCTTCTTGTTATAACTTCTTCCATGCATCTTGGATCATCTTGACCTACTACTTCTTTTATTTTAAATCTTCTTGATAAATTCTTTTGAATTTTTCCATCTAGCATTACACACATTCCAGCTACCATATATTCACCTGATATGTTAGATATATCATATGTTTCTATTTTTCGAGGCAATTTATCCATTTTTAATTTTTCTTTTAGCTCTAATAAAATAGCATTTTGATTTTTTTCTTTATTGTCAAGTGTAACTTTGCTATTTTTCTCTGCCATTTCAACAAATCTAAGTTTTCCACCTCTTTTTGTACTGTGAATTTCTACTTTATGGGTTGTCTTTGACGCAAGCCATTCTTCAAGTGCTTTTTCATCTTCTAAATCTTCTCTAATCATTATTTTATTTGGAATTTCTAAACTATCTATATAATATTGTTTTATAAATCCAGAAACAATTTCACTATCTTTCATATCACCTAAATTGTCGAAAAAATAGTGTTCTCTTCTTATCATTTTGCTTCCTCGTACAAAAAATATTTCTACGCAAACTTCAAGCTCAGATTTTGCTATTCCAATAACATCAATATTATTTTCAGAAATGTTCGAAACTTTCTGTTCTTGAGATGCTTTTTCTATGGCTTGCATCCTATCTCTTATGTAAGCCGCTTCCTCATAATTCATCTTTTGTGATGCATCTTTCATTTGTATTTTTAAATCTTTTAAAATTTCATCTGTTTTTCCATCTAATAAATCTATAATTTCATCAATTTGTTTTCTATAATCTTCTTTAGAAATTAGCCCCACACAAGGTGCTAAGCATCTTTTTATATGATAGTTTAAACAAGGTCTGGTATTTGATTTAAAATTTCTACATTGTCTTATTTTATATTTTTGTTTAATAAAATCTACCATTTCTTTTGCCGCACCTGGGTTTGCATATGGTCCAAAATACTTAGATCCATCATTTATAATTCTTCTTGTAATAATAACATTTGGAAAATCTGATTTAACATCTATTTTTATATAAGGATAAGTTTTATCGTCTTTTAATAAAACATTGTACTTAGGTCTATTTTCTTTTATTAAATTACATTCTAAAATAAGAGCTTCAGCCTCATTTCCCACGACAATATACTCAAAATGATCTATTAAAGAAACCATTTTGAGTATTCTATCTGTTTTATTTGTTTTTCTAAAATATGAACTAACTCTATTTTTTAAATTAACTGCCTTGCCAACATATATAATTTTATCATCTTTATCTTTCATTAAATATACGCCAGGTTCTTTAGGTAACTTTTTTAATTCTTCTTCTATAATAAACATTTTCTCTCCTTTTTCAATTGGGGACGGTCCTTTTTTGAAAATATTACGTTAACTTGTTAAATTGAAACAGATTACTTTTTTACATTTTAATAAAAAAGAACTAATCTGCGTCAACATTTCGCTTTTTTTAATTCGTATGGTAGATATCTCTAAAAGTACGGGGACTATATGATTTCCAAAAATAATGTGCCGTTAAATCGAATTGGTTCTTTACATAAAATTTGCAAAAAAGAACCGTCCCCAAATGATAAAATTTGCAAAAAAGGACCGTCCCAAAATGAAAATTATTTCATCACTCCTATATATGGCAAATTCCTGTACTTTTGATTATAATCTAAACCATATCCAATAACAAATTCATCCGGAATAGAAAAACCAATATAATCTACTTGTAATTCTACTACTCTCCTTGAAGGCTTACTTAGTAATGTGCATAATTTTATAGATTTTGGATTGTGGAATGTTAAATACCTCATTAAATATTCTAAAGTTCTTCCTGTATCTATTATGTCCTCTATAATAATTACATTTTTTCCGTCTATTTTGCCAGTTAAGTCTTGTGTGATTTCTACTTTTCCTGTACTCTCTGTCCCTTCATAACTTTTGGCCTGTATAAATTCAAATTCAACATTATTTTTTATTCTTTTTGCAAGTTCTACCATAAATATGGCAGCACCTTTTAATACTCCTATAAATAATAAATCTTCATCTCCATAATCTTTCATTATTTGTTTTGCAAGTTCATCAAGCCTTTTTTCAATTTTTGTTTCACTTATTAATACATCAATATTTTCCATTTTTAAATTCTCCTATTTTACTCAATTTCAGATTTTTTTATAAATTTTTAAATTCTTTTATTTTTTATAAAAATCGGATATAACATAAATGTCTTTTTTCACTATTCTAAAAATAATATAACATAAAAAGCTGTTTTTTTCAATATTTTTTCAAAACACTTGAAACTTTTCCCAGTTTGTTGTAATATAATGCTATTAGAATTGAAAGTTTAAAAAAATTTTAGAAAGGAGTTTTATTTTAAGCGCCTGGACTATTTAAATTAATAGTTGACGAGGTCTAAGGTTATCGAAATATTCGGCGGATGCCTTGGTGGTATAGACTTTTACCATAAGTTTAATTAAAAACAAATGGCAACATTTGAACAGAGATTAAATTAAAAGTATTAACTTTCGATTCCATATATTTTAGAGAAGTTAGACGTTAGATGTTAAATTTTGAATCTATTCTAACTTCAAAATTCAAATAAAAAAGGAGACATGAATTATGTGTGGAATTGTTGGATACATTGGTAGCCAAAAAGCTAGCCCTATTTTACTTGCTGGGCTTTCAAAATTAGAATACAGAGGATATGACTCTGCTGGAATTGCAACTATAGAAAAAGATTCTATAAAAATTGCAAAAGATAAAGGTCGTGTTGAAAACCTTTATAATTTAAAAGAAACCAAGGAATTAGAAGGAACTATTGGTATAGCTCATACAAGATGGGCTACTCATGGAATACCTTCAAAAATAAATTCTCATCCTCATTTTGATATGACAGAGTCTTTTGCTGTTGTTCATAATGGAATAATTGAGAATTACCTTGAACTAAGAAAATTTCTTGAAGAAAAAGGAGTTAAATTTATATCAGATACAGATACTGAAGTTGTCCCAAATTTAATTAATTACTTCTATACTCAAGAAACTGATAATTCTGATTTAAAAATTTTACGAGCAGTTAAAAAAGCTTGTGAAAAATTAATCGGTAGTTTTTCACTTGAAATACTCTCAAAATATATGCCTAATAATATGATTGTTATCCGAAAAGATAGTCCATTAGTTATTGGAAAAGGTCATGGAGAGAACTATATTGCATCAGATATTCCTGCAATATTAAGCTATACAAAAGATTTTTACTTACTAAATAATTTCGAATATGTTATTCTTTCAAGAGATAATATTAAATTTTATGATAATAATTTAAATGAAATTAATAAAGATTCGACTGTTATTACTTGGGATGCCATGGCTGCTGACAAAGGTGGCTATGAAGATTATATGATAAAAGAAATAATGGAACAACCTACAGCAGTTAGAGAAACAATAGGTTCAAGAATTGAAAATGGAAAATGTAATTTTTCAGAATTGAACTTTTCAAAAGAATACTTAGGCTCTTTAAATCTAATTTATATTATAGCTTGTGGTACCGCAATGCATGCAGGTTTAGCTATAAAAAACACATTAGAAAAACTATGTAAAATTCCTGTAATTGTTGATATTGCTTCAGAATTTAGATATAGAAATCCAATAGTTAATGAAAAAACTCTATGTATTTTTGTCAGTCAGTCTGGAGAAACAGCAGATACTTTAGCTGCATTAAAACTATCAAAAGAACATAATGCAAGAACACTTGCTGTAACAAATGTAATTGGAAGTTCAATCTCAAGAGAAGCAGATTATGCAATTTATACTCACGCAGGTCCTGAAATTGCTGTTGCATCAACAAAAGCATACACTTCTCAAATCACATTACTTACATTACTTACTTTATATTTTGCAGAAACATTAGAAACCATCTCTTCAGAGGAATTACAAAAAATATTAAACGGATTACTTGAACTACCATCAAAAATAGAATCAATATTTAAAAATACTGATCAACTTTCTCAAATTGCAAAAAATATATTCAAAGAAAAAGATGTATTCTATATTGG
>CAYTEX010000032.1:0-4533 GCA_964437015.1 uncultured Clostridium sp.
GTTAAAGACTGGTGGTTAAAGCAGTATATAGATGAAAATTATAAAACAGAAGGTGGAGAAAGTCAAAAAGATGTAAGGTCAAGATTTACAGATGCTCTTAATGATGTGTTAAAGGCTAATAAAGGAAAAAGAATAGCAATTTTTTCTCATGGGTATGCTATAACTTTCTTTTTAATGACATGGTGCAAGTTTAAATACAATGCAATAAAAGATAATTTGCAGTTTTATTTTAGAAACAAAAAAATATTTGATAAAAAACTAAATGCACCTGAGGTTTTTAAACTTGAGTTTGACGAAAATAATAAAATTATAGATATTACAAATATTGAATTTAAAGACTTACCATATAAAGATACAATGGAAAATTAAAAACTTTTGAAAATTCTACCTGTCAACATTTAGAAAGAGTTTTGTAAAATGTATTGACAAATATTTTATTATTATATAGACTTTAAATAAAAAACAAATCAATCTGTATATTTGAAATATATAGAAGGGGTATTTAAAATATAGTGAATTCTATTAATCATAGGGGAGATAACTAAAAATGAACAATGAAAAAAACAGATTAAACATAAAAGACTTAAAATGGTATTTTTGACTTTGTAACAAATACTAAAATACAGTTAAAAAACTTTGTTAATTCATTTACTAATATAGAATCTAAATTGGAACTAGCAAGATGGATAATTATACTAACTTCTTTTTTAGGATTATTAGTAAAAATATTAATTGTCAATCCTATAACTGTAGGAGAAAATAGAGTATTTTTAGAAAGTAGAAAATATAAAGAAACCAGCATAAAAAGGATAGTATTTGGATTTACTAAAAAGAGATATTTTAAAATCGTAAAATCTATATTGCGACGCGGTATCTATAAAGCACTTTGGGATATTACTATTGTTGGTGGAATTATAAAATACTATTCTTACTTAATGGTGGGGTTTATTGTAGCAGAAAATCCTTATATTAGTGGAAAAGATGCTATAAAAATCTCTAGAGAAATGATGAATGGATATAAATGGGAAGCATTTAAACTGGATTTGTCTTTTTTTGGTTGGCATCTATTACAAGTATTAACTTTTGGTATTATTGGATTCTGGGTTAATACATATATTAAAGCTGCCCAGTCAGAATTATATGTTTCTTTAAGAGAGAATTATATCAAAGATAAAAAACATGGTTATGAACTACTAAATGATGATAAATTATTTAATAATAATGATTTGACAAAATATCCAGAGTACCAAGAAAAGGAAAAGAAAAAAATAAACTATAATTATAATTACAGACCTTCTTCAATAATTTTATTTTTCTTTACGTTTGCATTTGTTGGATGGTTATGGGAAGTTTTATTATATTTGTTTAGAGATGGAGTATTAGTAAATAGAGGAACAACATATGGACCATGGCTTCCTATTTATGGAATTAGTTGCACAGCAATTATTCTTTTAGTTACAAGATTTAAAATATTTAGAAAAATGACTAAATCTCCTCTGATAACCTTTATATTTATTATGTTATTTTCAACAATAGTTGAGTATTTTGGATCTTGGTTTATAGAAATAACATCTGGATTAAAATATTGGGATTATAGTGGAGTGTTTATGAATATTAACGGTAGAGTATGCTTAGAATGTTCTTTATTTTTCGGAGCCGGAGGATCACTATGCTTATATATTGTAGCTCCATTTTTAGAAAAGCAATTTGAAAAATTAACTTTAAAATTTAGAATTACATTATGTTTAATTTTAACAACATTATTTACTGTAGACGAAATTTATTCTCTAAAACATCCACATCAAGGAGAAGGCATAACTAATGAAGCCCATTTTGAAAGACAAAATGAATATATAATGAAGTTGGATAATTAGATTAAAATTAAATAAAAAAAGGAGGAAAAATATGCGACCAGCTTTTTACGGTCCATTTTATAGATTTCTCAATAGCAAAATCTATTGCAAGAGAATAATAGGCGTTGCAACTGCTGATGAAAAAGAAATATTTTGTGAAAAGTTAGCTAATATAGTTTCCAAAATAGATACGACAAGAACAAAAGAAGAGGTCTATAAGGGGATTTCAAAGAGATTAAAATTAGTACTTACTGAATCAATACCATCATTTGGTCTTGGTTCAAGGGCAATGGCAGGAAATAATTCTTTATTTATAAACAAAGAAGATGTTGATTTACTTATCAATGGAAATGAACAAGAATTTTTGAATAATACAGTAATACATACCATTGTTCATGAGGCGATACACAAATTGCAATTTAGCAGTAAGCCTTTTGCCACTACCTATAAAGGAAAGTCAATACTTGGCTTCATCGAGGGGGCTACAGAATTAAAATCTATAGAAGGTATTTTTCGAAATAAAAGCCATATAGATCATTTAGAAGAAAAAAAATTCAATTTTGCATCGACACCATACAATTATGCAGTTGCGATTATGGAACAATTAGAAGTGATATTCGGAAAAGAAGCAGTAGATAGATTTGCTTTTAGACGTGATACCAAAATATTGGATGATTTAGAAAATCTTATTGGGGAAAAAAATTATGAAGCTTTAAGATCAGATTTAAAAATTGTTGGTTTAAATAAAAGAATAAAACCTAGTTTTGAGAATCATCAAAACAATTTATGTAGAATATATTTTGATTCATCTATTAAAAAAATACAAACACAAGACGAAGCAGAACAATTATTATTAAAGATGCAAGAAATGGATAAAAATAGAATAAAAGAAAAAGATGGAACAGATACATTTTTTGAAGACTATTATAAAAAAATCGCTTCTGAATTAAAAAATAGATTTCCAAATATAAGTCAAGAACTTATTGAATATGACGGACCAAAATTTTATCCACTTATTTATCAAGATGAAGCTATTAGTCTTTTGGACGAAAGATTATATAATACATTTTCAACACAAAATTTTGATGAATTTAATAACTTAGACTTTTCACCATTTAAAAGATATAGGTATACAGAAGGCGCAAATGTCTATGAAATTATTACTGAAAATGGAACTCCAAAATATTTTGGAATGGTAACAAATGAAGGAGATACTTATTACAAGTATATAAAAGATAAAATTGCCCCAAAATTTATAGAATCCAACTTTAAAATAAAAAATGAAGAAGATAATAAAGTATATTTATCTATTGGAAGACCTTTGTCAAAAATTGAAATTGAAAATCAAGAATTAATGGAAGTACCACTAAATCTCGATAAAAAAGTAATATACAATGATATGGTTGAAAGCTTAAAACCACGTGGATTTTGGGAAAAATTAAGAAATAAATTAACACATACAAAAGCATTACCTCCATATGTAGAAAAAACAGAAACAAGTTTAGCTAAAAAAAGCTGGGAATTATCACCTAATGAATTAAAAAAGATTAACTCGCATGGAATTAATTTTCAAAATATAAATGAAAATCAAAAAAAAGAAGAAGAAACTGATATAACAAAATAATTGTATTATTAATATAAAACATTTCCAGTCTGTAAAAAAATTGACATTAATTATATTTTTAGTAACAGTATTCTATTACAGTTGATGGTAAAGAATACAGTGGGGAGTTTCAATTAGGTAGTTCAACAAATAAAACAATAGATCAAAATCCAAAATATAATTTTGAAGTAACTAATTTAACTAAAAATGGAGATATTGAAGTTTTAATTAGTAATAAATAATTTTTTAAGAGCTAATCTTGAAGTGAACACCATTTTGTTCACTTCAAGATAATGAGCTCTTTTATTATTAATTCAAAAAATATTAAATCAAGGGTGACTTTTTTTAAAATAAATATATAAAAACAAGAAGGTAATAGTGCTCAAATTTGTTCTTGATGAACCGGAAAAAAAAATACTAAAAAATTGTTGCAATTTATATTTTATTTGGTATAATGTAAACAGTATATAATGCTTTTTTTAGGAGGAATTTTTAATGAAAAAAATATTATTTAATTTGGTAGTAATTATTTATGTAGTTATTGCAATATTTGTGACAGTTTGTCTATTGACTTTTAACGAATATAGAATATCAGAATTTGGAAACAAATCATTAATCATTATAAGTGACGAAGATGAAGCAATTAAATATAATAAAGGTGATTTATTAATAGTAACAAAAGAAAAATTGAAAAATGCTCACAAAGGTGATACTGTATTTTTTTATGAGTCAAAAAGTGTTAAAATTGCCGAAATCCAAGAAGTTAAAGACTTCGGAGAAGCTGGTATCAATTATGTTATAGATGGAAACTATCAAGTTGTAGAAGATGATGTTATAGGAACTTCAAACAGTATGAAGGTTATACCAAAAGCTGGACAAGCTTTACAAATACTAGAGTCTAAATGGGGATTTTTGTTTTTAATTGTATTCCCATCACTTATAGCATTTTTACGTGAAATTTATGATTTAGTATTAGAAATTACAGACAAAAAATAATAAGCACAAAGGAAGTCTATATGAAAAAAATTTATATAATAATATCTATGATTTTAATTGTAGTTACTTTGTACAATATAG
>CAYTEX010000032.1:4550-9055 GCA_964437015.1 uncultured Clostridium sp.
TGGAAAAACAAGCAGGAGCGTGGGTAATAAAAGTAAATGATAGAGATATTTCTTCAAAAACCTCAACAAAAACATTTACAATCAATAATCTTACATTATTAAATAATGAATATGTTATAGATGGAAAAATTGCACCAAATTCTGTTGGATATTTTGATATTTCTATAGATCCAACAGGAACTTCAACTGCAATTAAGTTTGATGTAACTTTAGATTTATCAGATTTCGAAAATGTAGAAGCAATACATTTTGAATCTGCATGTTTAGTTGTAAATGGAGAGGTAAACCAATCTGGAATGATTAGAACGGCAAATGGTACATATACAGGAATTATTCCGCTTTCAGATGTAAAACAAAATACAATTACAACAGCAAGATTATATATAAAATGGGAAGATAGTGAGACCGATATAGTCCTTGGGTTAATAAAAAACAACCAATTAAATCTTCCTATTGAAGTAGATGTTTCTCAATATATGTGAGAAGAATTAGTGGAGTATCAAGATACATGAAATTAATTGAAAAATTATTAAATATTATTTTGAATTTTACATTCATAATAGTAATTCTTTCAATAATGCTAATTATTTATAGTTATATTCAATTAAATATTTTAAAACAAGAATATAATACTTTTTTCGGTTTTTCAATTTTTAATATTTCTTCAGGAAGTATGAAAGAGACAATACAAATAGATGATATTATAATTATAAAAGAAGAAAATAGACTAAATAAGGGAGATATAATAACATTTTTTCAAGATGATCAAATTATCACACACAGAATTATAGAAATATTAGATGATGGTAATTTTATTACAAAAGGTGATGCAAATAATTCAAAAGACAGTAAAGTATATAAACAAAATGTAATTGGAAAAGTTGTAAAAATAATACCAAGAGGAGGAGTTTGGATAAAAGTATTTTCAGACTCAAAAGTAATTACGTGTATATGTATTACTTTAATTTTTATAGGAATTACAATTAAAAATAATAAAAAGGAAGATACAAAAAAAAGAAAAAGAAATAGGAATCATTTTTCAGGATTTATAAAAAACGTGAGAGGAAATTTGATAAATGACCAGAAGAAGGAGAAGAAGGAATAGAAGAATTTTAATATATGTACGATTTATCTGCATAATAATACTGCTATTAATTGTTATCCATTTTATTCAGAATGGATTGGCAAGATATAGGTCCACGGCAACCGCTGAAGCTAATGTAGATTTAGCGTACTATTTTGTAAAAGCAGGAGATATTTCTCAAGATCTTAAGTTAGAAAGTATATTACCTAGAGCGGAGAAATATACATATTCATTTTCTGTTGCAAATTATGATGAAACTAGTAGAACAGAAACATCACTAGATTATACAATAGAAATAAAAACAACTACCAATTTACCTTTGAATTTTAGTATATTTAAACAAGGGGAAACGACGGATAGAATAACATCTACTGATGTTAAGCCAGATGATGATGGAACAATTTTTAAATATATTACAGCAACAGGAGATTCTTTTGGATTTAACGAAAATGAAGAAGATTTTTACCAAATAGAGATTAAATTTCCAGAAGAATATAATTCTTCCGAATATGAAGGAATGGTTGAATATCTACAACTTACAGTATATTCTACTCAAAAAACTAGTTAAATTTGAGAAAAACTGCTAGAAATAATATTCATGCAACTAAAGAGTAATAAAAAGAAAGGATATTTTTAGTGAAGGATAGAAAAATAAATAGAAGGAAACGAAGGAATAGAGCTAAAGCTAATTTAATATTATGTTTAATTCTGTTTGTAATTGTTATATATATTACACCTAAATTTTTCTCTTTTGCAAGGTATGTATATAATATGGCTTATGAACACTATTTGGTTGCAAAAGACTTTTATTTTGTAATTGATAAGTTAAGTCTATCACATAGTGAATATGAAGTTACTAATAACTGGTCAGGTGCAGAAACATATCAAGTTATTGTAAATATGAGCAGTAAAAGAAATGATTTAGCTATGACAGAAGCAGATATCACATATTCTATCACATATACCTGTTCAGATAATATTACGTGCACACTAGATAAAACTTCAAGCACAATTGTAGGAACAGGTAATAATGGAGTAAATGAAGATGCTTTTACTGTAAACATTAATCCTGCAAATGGTACAGCTTTAAATGATGGAGAAATAGCATGGGTTGATATTACAGCATCATCAACTTCACCATATACTCAAACAATTTCTGGTAAACTTGTCTTCGAAGTAGGTACTTCAGATATAAGTTATGAAATAATAGATGAAGCAAATTCTCCATATTTAACTCTAAATATTATAAATTCAACAAGTTCAAATACAAATGTAACTCTTTCTTATGATCCTACAGTGGTTTTGCTAGATATGACAAGCAGATTTTATCTAAATACACATACTACTTTTAATACTCAAACATTAAATAATTATTCATATATAAATAATATTACTTCCCCAGTTTCTGCACTTTCAACAACAAGTGTTAAATTTTTTAAGACAAATTCTGCAAATAACTATTCTTTTCTAGCAGGAAGTCCGGGAACACCTGTAATTACACTTACGTATTAATTAATAGTTTAGGAGGAACTGATGACAACTAATATAATGCAATCTTATATAAATAGAACAGAAAAATTTTTAAAAGATTTTAATAAAATATTTTTTTTGGAAGAATATGATAAAGAAATTGAAAAAAAATATATAGAAACATATATAGATGCACGAATTTATAACTTTGGGGAAGAAAAACAAAGATTTTTTTATAGAAGAATTTATGCTAGTTTAATAAATACAAAAAAAGAAATAAAAAAACAAAATCCTAGAATTGATGAAAAAGTATTAGAGAATATGCTTAAAATATATCAATTTATTTTTTATTTAGATGGAGTAAGACAAATACAGGATTTAAAAGAATTTTGTAAAATGATATGTAATAAAAGAGAAAAAAAATTTGAATATTCAAAAACTGCAGGGTTAGAGGATAGATTTTATAAACTAATTAAAGACTTTTTTGAATGGAAAGAAAAATTTTTTAAAAGTTTCGAAACAGAAGATTTTGAATTAGATATTCAAAAATATGTATTAATAGATAACACTTATAAAGTAGATTTAAAATATAATTTTAAAATTCCATATATATATAGTGACAAAGCAATAGACGAAGTTTTTAACGAGGGAACAATTAATGAAGATAAATTAATTGTTGAATATACATTACTAACAATGGTGTGCATAGAAGATATAAATAAGGCAAATTTTCAAAAAAAATATATTGTGAATTTTGCTAAATCACTATTTGAAAAAGAAAAGAAAATTAAACAAGTTTTAAGAGTATTAGACGATCAAGCAATTAAAGATAAGATATTTTTAAAAATAAATTATCAGGATTTTTTGAAATACAAAGATATTGTTTATGAAAACATAAGGGATGGATTTAGATTTGCAATTAATTTAGATGATGAAAATATTTCAGATATTTTTGAATTGAAAAAACTTGATATGTTTAAATATCTTTTAATTCCAAAGCAAAACAAAAATTATGATATAATAAAAGGTTATGAAAATAGATTAAATAATATATTAATATATGAATAGGAGATATACAAATGGATACATTTGTTAGATTTTTATATGAATTTACACATCAGTTTGTAGCAGGACTCTATCAAATATTTAATGGTTTTTTACAAGGAATAAAACAAATTTTTAATTTTCCACTTTATTACAATATATTAACAGAGTATAAAAATGACTTTTCAATGCCAGAGTGGATACTTGTGGCACTTACAATATTATTTATGATTGTATTTTATGGAATAATTTTATTTTTAATAATATTTATTATAAAAAGATATTTAAAATTTAGAAAACCTTCATTAGATAAAAAAGCGCTAATGGATGAAGTTGCAAATTTAAATAAAAAAGTTCTTCAACTTTCAAAAGAAAAAGATGAAATTCTAGAAATGAAAGTATCTCAACTAGGATTAAGACCTGATGAAAGTCCGATTGATGAAAAAGCATTAGCAACTGAAGGCGCAGGAGATGATGGAGCAGCATCTGGAAATGGAATTAGATTTTCTAAACTTAATTTGGTAGATTTAGAATATGCAAATTATAAACCTAAAAATTATGGAAATACATTTGATCTTCCAGAATTATGTAGTAATTTTAGAAATTTTGCAGCTTCTAAACTAGGATTATATTATAAAGAAAAACTAATAAGAATATTTGTTGCAGGTTTAGCATCAACAAGACTTGTTATTTTACAAGGTATTTCAGGTACTGGTAAAACTTCTCTTGCTTATGCATGGGGAAAATTTATGAAAAGGGATTCATGTGTTGCATCTGTCCAACCATCTTGGAGAGATAGAACCGACCTTTTTGGATTTTTCAATGAATTTACAAAAAATTTTAATTAAATAGAATTATTAAAAGAAATGTATTTTGCAGATTACACAGATGATGTATATACAGTAAT
>CAYTEX010000033.1:0-4685 GCA_964437015.1 uncultured Clostridium sp.
TACAATGGTCATGGAAATATGGAGGAAAACCACTGATACAGTACAAAAAACCCTTAAATATTCAATCCAGTTTTTTTCATTTTTACCTTGCTCCCTCTTTTTTCAAAACCGATAAAATTGTTTTTAAAAAAATCTTTACATCTAATTTCCATGAAATATTATCTATGTAATATAATTCCATAAGCATTCTCTGTTCATATGTAGTGTTACTTCTTCCGTTTGCAGCCCAATACCCTGTAAGTCCTGGAGTAACACTTAAAAATTTTCTTTTATTGTTTTCATATTTTTCAAGTTCAACTCCTATTACAGGTCTTGGTCCTATTAATGATAACTCTCCTCTTATTATATTTATTAATTGTGGTAATTCATCTAAACTGGTTTTTCTAAGAAATTTACCTATTTTTGTTATTCTTGGATCATTTTCTAATTTAAAATTCTTTTTAAATTCTTCCATTTGTTCTGGTGTAAACTCTTTAATTAAATCTTCAGCATTATCAACCATTGTTCTAAATTTTAATATCTTTATTTCTTTTCCATTTTTTCCAATCCTTTTATGTGCAAAAAAAACTGGTCCTTTTGATTCTGCTTTTATTAAAATTGCAATTATCAAAAAAATTGGTGATAATACTACTAGTAATATACTTGAAATAACAACATCTAAAGTTCTTTTTACATATTTATATGTAGTTAATTTCCCTAAAAGCTCTTTTTCTCCTTTGTTTGGTAAGACTAGTACCTGGTTAAATAAAATGTTACCAGCATTAGCTCTAACCTCCATTTTTTTTCCCCCTCAAAACATATTTTACATAGTAATCTTATCTATTATATCACTTTTTCTTCATTTTTTCAACAAAATTCGACATTTTTTCATATTTTAGTTACAGTTCACTAACATATTAACTTTGGATAAAATATTTCACTTATTTGTAACTGTATCATAATTAACACCTTGTTGTCAATGCACATAATCCCGCTACATAAATCTATTGTATTAGCTTCCTATATCTATTTTATCTGTTGCATGAACTCCAGTCTTCTCTTCTATTTCGTCACTTATTGTTTTAACTGTATCATTTACAACATAATCTTGTTGTCCAAATACTTCTTTATGTAATTTTTCAACATTTGTCTCTAGAGTTGCTGCAGGTCCATAGAATTGTCCATTTATATGAACTCCAGTTGTAGAATATGGCCATCCAAAAGATTTGGTTATATTAAATTTCATAGCTGTTGGAATTAAGCTTAATATTTCATTTGGCTTAATATTTGTTCTTATTTTTGGAAGCATTGTATCTGCTAATTTGTTTAATTCACCTACACTCATTTTTTTTGCTTTTTGTACAACTTTTTCTAAAACTGTTCTCATTCTTTCTGTTCTTTTATAGTCCCACCCTGTAGTATACCTTATTCTACAATATGCAACAGCTTGAACACCATCTAAAGTTTGAGTTCCTGCTTTTGTAATATTTTTAGATTTAGAATGAGTAACTTTATTTACATTTTTTATATAATCATTAATGTATTTTAATTCTTCTGATGTAATATTTATTTCTACACCGCCTACCTCATCTACTAGGTCTTTTACAGCACTAAAATCAGCTAATACATATTCTGTTATATTTAAATCTAAATTTGTATTTATGGTTTTTAATGTATTCTGTGCTCCACCATAATATGCATGATTTATTTTATCTAATTTTATTTTTCCATTTTCTTCCATTTGAACATAAGTATCTCTATATATTGAAAAAATTTGAACATCTCCCGTTTCTTCATTTATGCTTGCAACCATAATACAGTCTGTTCTATACCCAGTATCATAGTCATCTGTTTGAGAATCCACTCCAAGTAAAGCAATATTTCTAAACTTTTTCATTTGAGATGTTTTTTCTTGGGCTTGTTCAGAAATACCAAGTTCTGTTGCATCTTGGCTTATTTCATCATATTGTATTTTTCCTAGTTTGTTTCTAATATATGCATATCCTCCAATTCCTGCTAGTACTATTAAAATTATTAATATTAATAAAATTATACCTATAACTTTTATTGCTTTTTTCATTTTTGTTTCCTCCAATTTTATCTTTTGGAACTATTTTAACATTAAACTAATTAAATTGCAAATAAAAAAAGATTGACTTTATGTCAATCTTTTTCAACACTCATTATATTTTTTTAGTTCTATTTTAAGCATTCTATTATTTCATCAAAATTCTTCCTTCAATTTTTTCATTCAAACTAATTACAAAATCTTCTGCATCTTTAGTTGTGCCTACAACTGATCCGTAATGAATTGGAACTGCAATTTTAGGTTTAATAATATTTACCAGCTCTGCAGCTTCTTTTGCAGTCATTGTATATGTTCCTCCAACAGGAACAAAAGCAACATCACATTTTACTTTTTTATTTTCTTCTGTAATGTCTGTATCACCTGCAAAATAATACTTTATGCCATTTAACTCAATAACATATCCAACCCAATTATTTGCCTTAGGGTGAAATTGTTTGTTTGTGTTATATGATGGAATTGTTTCAAAATTTATCCCATCTACTAAATAGTTTTTTTCTGGTTGTACACAAATTACATTTTCTTTTTTTACTTTTTCTAATACTTTTTTCTCTAAGTCTTCTGTAACAATAAGTTTTGTTTCTTCTTTTATTATTTTATCTATGTCTTCTTCTGAATAATGGTCAAAATGACTATGTGTTATAAAAATAATATCTGCATCATGATAATCATTATCAATTTTGAATGGATCTATATATATTACTTTTTCTCTATTTATTTTTATACTACTATGGTATAAAACTTGCATGTTTTCTAACATTATGTGTACTTTACTCCTTTATTTTTTATAATGGGTACTATTTCTTTCCAAATAGACTCTTAATAATTTGATTTGCTGCTTTTCTTGCCATAGAATTTATAGTTGAATTGGCTGTTCTTTCTGCTTGCTTTCCAAGTTTATATTGCCAAGAATTCTTTCTTTGCTTTTCAGCTTCTCTTTCTAATGCTTTTTGCTCTCTTTCTTGTTCTTTTCTAATTTTCTCAGCTTCTCTCTCCGCCTTTGCTTCTTCTTTTTCTTTTTCCTCTTGAAGCTTCTTTTCTTCTTTTATTCTTTTTTCTTCTTCTAAGCTAGCATTTTTTTCCTCTATTTCTTTACTTAAAATCTCAAATGCTGATTCTCTATCTACTAAAGTATCATATTTACCCATAAATTCAGATTTACTCACTACCATAAGCCTTATAGAATCATCAATTGATCCCATTTGACTTTGTGGAGGTAAAATAGTTGCTTTTTCTACAATATTTGGTTCTCCTTTTTCATTTAAAAATGAAATTAAAGCTTCTCCAGTTCCAAGTGTAGAAATAGCTTGTTCTGTATCAAATAGTGGATTTGCTCTAAAAGAACTACTTACAGCCTTTATAACTTTTTGTTCAGCTGGAGTATATGCTCTTAAAGTATGTTGAACCTTGTTTCCAAGTTGTGCTAATATTTCATCCGGAATATCATTTGGAGATTGAGAAATAAAATATAATCCCACTCCTTTCGACCTTATAAGTTTTACTATTTGAATTACACTTGTAAGTATATATTTTGGCAAATCATCAAATAATAAATGAGCTTCATCAAAGAAAAATACCATTTTAGGTTTGTCTAAATCTCCAACTTCTGGTAATTCATTATTTATCATATTCAAAAGCCATAACATAAATGTTGCATATAATGTTGGCTTTTTATACAATTCAACTGAATGTAATATATTTACGTTTCCAAGTCCATTTGAATTTGTTTTTAATAAATCATTTATTTCTATTGCAGGTTCTCCAAAGAAATAATTTCCACCTTGCTCTTCTAACATAAGCAAACTTCTTTGAATTGCACCAACACTTTGAGAAGCAATATTTCCATAACTTACAGTATATTCTTTACTGTTTTCCGCAACATATTGAAGAAGTAATCTTAAATCCTTTATATCCACTAAATCTAGATTGTTTTCTCTTGCAATTTTAAATATAATTGCTAAAACACCCTCTTGAGTTTCGTTTAAACCTAGCATTCTAGCTAAAATTGTAGGTCCAATACTAGATAAAGTTGCCCTAATTGGATGTCCTGATTTTGCAAAAACATCCCAAAAAACTGTTGGAAATCCTTTAAAATCAAAATTTGTAATTCCAATTCCATTTAATCTTTCTTGTATTTTTTCATTATTTTCACCTGGCATACATGTTCCTGCTAAATCTCCTTTTATGTCAGATAAAAAAACTGGCACACCCATACTAGAAAAACTTTCTGCTAAAACTTTTAAAGTTATAGTTTTTCCACTTCCAGATGCACCTGTAATAAGTCCATGGCGATTCGCCATATTTGGTAAAATAAATAATTCCTTTTCATTGTTTTTTCCTATTAAAATTTGGTTATTAGTATACATATACTTTCTCCCCCTTTAAATTCTAGAGAAATTATATCACATATATAATTAAAAAAGCAACTGTAAATTTTGACACAACTTTTATTTAAATTAATAAAATATATATAGGAGCATAAGATTGGAGGAATTTTTATGTTTGGAATTGATGTTAGTTATCATAAAGGTAATATTGATTGGAATAAAGTTAAACCCAATATAAGTTTTGCTATACTTCGATTAGGGTGGATAGGAAACAAAAATAATCATACGATTGA